>JBARRE010000220.1:0-9869 GCA_049644065.1 Sedimentisphaerales bacterium
CTTGGAATTCACGGCCTGGCTTTCAAAGCGGGCCTTATCGGTGCAAACATCACCGAATCACAGTTCGGCCTGGCCAGCATAAAGTTCCGCTGGAATGTCTCAGGCACTTATATGCAGGCTCTGCCGCGCCTGTTCAGCACGGACGCCGACGGCAAAGATGAGAAAGAATTCCTGACGGACTTTTTTCCAACAATGAGCAAGATGGCAACGAACATCTTTCTCAAAGGTTATCAGTGGCCCTTCGACCCGCAGCGGATTGAGAATCTGCAATCGTCACTGATTGATATCCTGGTCTTTAACGAAACGCAAAAGGGCCGGCGGATTTTTATGGACTTCCTGCACAATCCTGTCGGCAACGATTCTATGGATGAGTTCGACATCGACGCCCTTGAACCGGAAGCCAAAGAGTACCTGCAAAAAGCCGGAGCGCTGCAGAAAACGCCTATCGAACGGCTGGCACACATGAACACACCCGCCATCGAGATATACGAGGAAAACGGCATAGATTTGTATTCGGAACCGCTTGAGATCGCGGTTTGCGCCCAACACAACAATGGCGGCTTTGCCGTCGACAAGTGGTGGCAGTCCAATATACCGGGAACATTTATTATCGGCGAGATGGCCGGCACGCACGGCGTCAAACGGCCGGGCGGCTCTGCCCTTAACGCCGGCCAGACAGGCGGGCTGCGAGCGGCGCAATATATCGTCAATGTTTACGGCTGCGAACTGCCCGATTATTCTGATGTCCAGCCTGAGATCGACCGGCAGCTAAGTGACATTATCGACGGCTTGGAACGATACAAAGGCTCATCCGGATTGGTACCTGAAAAAGTGTTGGAGGAAATCCGAAGCAGAATGACCGCATCGGGCGGACACATCAGAGAGTTAAATGATTCCGGACGAGCCTTGAAAGAGGCGGTTGAGCTTTATAAAAGCATTCAAAATAAAGGCTTCAGCGTAAAAAACGCCAAGGCCATCGTTGGAGCGATACAGGCCGAGCATCTGGCCCTGACCAGCGCAGCGTTTCTCAAGGCCGTCGTTGAATTGCTCGCCCAGGGCAGCGGGTCGCGCGGCTCGCATCTGGTCCTTGCCGAAGACGGCGTTGAAATCCATGCCGATGTGATCGACAAAGCCACAGGCAAACCATTGAAATTCAAACCCGAGAATCAATCGCTGCGAAGCTCCATATTGCATATCGAGTACGATAAAAGCTCACCCGATTTGTTCCGCAGCACAACCGTCAAGTTGAGACCGACACCGAAAGAACGCAAGGCATTCGAGCCGGCCTGGCAGGATTATCGAGAAGGAAATATTTACAGCTAACACAGAGCAGTTAGGAGAAATGCCATGGCAGTCATAGACGTTAAAACTAAGGCGGAATGCAAATATGACATCGTCTCACTGGGCGAGATTATGATTCGGCTGGATCCCGGCGAAGAAAGGATTCATACGACCCGGCACTTCCGCGCCTGGGAGGGCGGCGGCGAGTACAATGTCGCCAGGGGTCTGAAACGCTGCTTTGGCAAGCGGGCCGCCGTTGTTACCGCCATTGCCGATAATCCCATTGGCCGACTGCTCGAAGATTTGATCTACCAGGGCGGCGTTAATATGGAATACGTCAAATGGGTGCCTTACGACGGTATCGGCAGGAAAGTCCGGAACGGCCTTAATTTCACCGAGCGAGGTTTCGGCGTACGGGCCGCCGTCGGATGCTCGGACAGGGCAAACAGCGCCGCCTCGCAATTGAAAAAGGGAGATATCGACTGGGAGAATATATTCGGACGGGACGGGAGCTGCTGGTTCCATACGGGCGGTATCTTCGCAGCGCTTTCGGAAACGACGCCGGATGTCATTATCGAAGCGGTAAAGACAGCGAAAAAACACGGAACCATCGTCTCCTACGATCTGAACTACCGCAAGTCGCTCTGGCAGGATATCGGCGGGCAGGAAAAGGCCAAGCAGGTCAATCGGGCCATCGCCCTTTACGTCGACGTGATGCTGGGCAATGAAGAGGATTTCACGGCGGCACTCGGATTCGAGGTCAAAGAGATGGATAAAGGCTATTCGAAACTCGACCCGGCAAACTTCAAGAAGATGATTGCCGAGGTCGTCAAGGAGTTCCCGAATCTGAAGGTCGTCGCGACAACCCTGCGGAACGCAAAAACCGCCTCGGTCAATGACTGGGGTGCGATCATATACACCAGTGGCGAATTTTACGAAGCTGCCTTAAGACCCGATCTGGAAATCTACGACCGGGTCGGAGGCGGAGACAGTTTCGCTTCCGGATTGATCTACGGCCTGATGGAAGGAAAAACGCCGGCCGAAACGGTAAACTACGGCGCCGCGCACGGCGCGCTGGCGATGACGACTCCGGGTGACACAACCACGGCTAGTCTCCGCGAAGTCGAGAAAGTCATGGGAGGCGGCGGAGCGAGAGTCGATAGATAGCCAAACACAATTTTTAAGAGATGAAGCTAATGATTGTCCAGGCGGTAAAGTGGATTGGTGACATTGACGGCTATTTGGAGCTAATAGATCAGCGCCGGCTGCCGGCGGAATTTGTCAAGCTGCAATGCCGGGACGTTGAAACGCTTTTCGAAGCGATAAAGACGCTCGCCGTCCGTGGCGCTCCGGCCATAGGAGTCTCGGCAGCCTACGGACTTGTCCTGGCCCTGCAGAAGCCTGTCGCGGCTGATGGCATAGAAAAATCTCTTGAAGCGTTAACGCGCGCTCGCGAGTACCTCGCATCGTCCCGCCCTACCGCTGTAAATCTGTTCTGGGCCCTGGATCGAGTTTGGCGAACGGCATCATCGGTTGAAACTCTACCGCAGTTGCGCGAAGTGGTTCTTAGAGAGGCTAATGCTATTTACCATGAAGACGTGGACATGTGCCGGCGGATAGGCCAACATGGTGAAAAGCTTATTAAGGATGGTGCCGGGATTTTGACACACTGCAACGCCGGGGCGCTTGCTACCGCCGGGCAGGGGACAGCTCTATCGCCGATGTTTGAGGCACATAAAAATGGAAAGAAGTTTAAGGTCTATGCAGATGAGACCAGGCCGCTGCTGCAAGGGGCACGCTTGACGGCATGGGAACTGAAACAGGCGGGAATAGATGTCACGGTAATCTGTGACAACATGGCGGCTTACCTGATGAAGCAAGGTAAAATAAACGCCGTCATAACCGGCGCCGACCGAATCGCGGCAAACGGCGATACGGCCAACAAGATCGGCACTTACAGCCTCAGCATTCTTGCCCGAGAGCACGACGTGCCGTTTTATATCGCCGCACCGTCGAGCACATTCGACCTTAACATAAAAAGCGGAGCGGAAATACCCATCGAGCAAAGGTCCGCCGAGGAGGTGATAACATTCGCCGGCACGCAAACCGCGCCCGCCGGCGTCTCTGCCTACAACCCTGCTTTTGACGTGACAAATGCAGTAGACATCGCCGCCATTATTACGGAGAAAGGGATCATCGAAAAACCCAATGCAGAGCGGATCTCCGGGCATTTGACCTGAACAGAAGAGATTCTTACGCGCTTTTGAAAAGGAGTAGTCTGGAAATGAAATTGAAAACTTTAACATCCATTCTTATTCTCATTGCCATTATATATCCGGTGATTTCCACTTCTGCCTCAGACGGCAAGAATATTTCACTTAGTCAATTATATTCAAAAGAGGAGTTGGGGGAAATCCTGATACGACTCAACCAATGGAGCCCGTTTCCAAAAGCCAGTGAACGAGACAAATGGGCATCAATTCCAGAGAACATCAGCCGGGCCTTCATCAACCTCGGCAACGAATATTTGGACAAACCGGTTCCATCTCTCCCGGCCACTCTATATTTGGAGTATCAGCGCATCGGCAACCGGAGCAATTATCAAAATATCTGGTATGAACGGCGCAAGATGCTTCACTGTCTCGTACTTGCCGAGTGTATGGAGGGTAAGAAACGCTTCCTCGATTCCATTGCCAATGTAATCTGGGCTATTTGCGAAGAATCATCATGGACATGGCCCGCCCACGTGGGGGCACAAAAAGCCGGCGTTAGCCTGCCCGATACTACCGAGCCGGTTGTGGCACTGTTCTCCGCCCAGACGGCCAACTCCCTCGCATGGACAGACTATCTTCTCAAGCGTGAGCTGGATACGGTCTCGCCGCAGCTTTGCAAACGTATCGAACGCCAGATCGATTCGCAAATTCTGACTCCGTATCTGCAGCGCAACGATTTCGGATGGATGGGTTTTAACGCGAGGGCCGATGGCAGAGGGCCTAATAATTGGAATCCGTGGATCAACTCTAATGTACTCACGGCGGCGCTGCTGATGGAAAAGGATCAAGACCGTCGTGCCGAATTGGTTCACAAAGTGCTGCGATGTCTGGACAACTTCCTGGCTCCATATCCATCCGACGGCAGTTGCGACGAAGGGCCGAGCTATTGGGGACACGCCGGCGCGAGTCTTTTCGACAATCTGGAGTTGTTGTACAGCGCCACAAACGGGCGCTTCGACGTTTACGACAAGTCGATGATCAAGGAAATCGGCAGATTCATTTACCGCGTACACATTGCCGAAGATTTTTTTGTAAATATCGGCGATTGTGACGGGCGTTTTGCTATCTATCGCGACCTTGTATTTCGCTACGGAAAGCGAATCAACGATCCGGGTATGCAAACGCTCGCAGTGTATAATTCGACCGAAGAAGAACTTTTAGGAACGAATAAAGCCGCACGCTCACTCGGACGAATGCTGTATTCAATATTCAACGCATCCGAGCTGCTCGCTGCAAAGAAATCTTTGCCGCCCTTATTAGGCGATGTCTGGCTGGGCAACGAAGATATGCAAATGATGGCCGCAAGAGACAAAGGCGGCTCGCTACAAGGTCTTTACGTAGCCAGTTGGGCAGGCCATAACGGACAAAGCCATAATCATAACGATGTAGGAAACTTCATCGTTTATGCAAACGGCCGCCCGTTCATAATCGACATTGGAAAGCCCGAGTACACCAGACAAACTTTCAGCAGCAGACGTTATGAGCTCCGGGCTATGCAATCGGCGTATCACAATCTGCCCACGATCAATGGTGTTATGCAAAAAGAGGGCAGGCAATACGCCGCAAAAGGTGTGGCATACGAATCAGCAGAAGGTTTTGCACAACTGAAAATGAATATTGCCCCTGCCTATCCCGACGAAGCGGGAATAAATTCATGGCTTCGTACCGTTCGGCTTAATCGCGGCAAAGATTTACAAATTGTGGATTCTTTCGATCTCAAGGAACAATCACAGGACATCGTTCAGAGTCTCATGACACCTTGCGAAATTATCCGGGATGAGCCGGGACAACTGGCCCTACGGGATCCGGAAGAACAGCTTGAGATGGTCATTCGATATGATCCTCAGAAGCTGAGTTTGGAATCTGAGACAATCAATCTTAACGATGAAAGGATATCGAGCGTGTGGGGTAGCCGTTTGTATCGCATTGTGCTGAGACCGAAAACGACAACCACAAAGGACACCTGGACGTTACGATTTAACATCGTTCCTACGAATACTACCACTCAGTTAAGGTGATTTTTGTTATCTTGGGACAGGATTAGTCTACTGCGACGACTTGCTTGACCTCGGGCACCTTTTCCTTGAGGATTCTTTCGATTCCCATTTTCATTGTCATCGCAGCACCGGGGCAGCCCTGGCAGGCGCCCTGCATACGAACATTAACTGTGTTATCCTCATCTATACTGACCAGTTCAACATCGCCGCCATGGCTTTGCAGAGCACCCCGAAGGTTCTCGATTGTCTCTTTGACCTTTTCTTCCAACGTCTGGTCGGTATTAGCTTCGCTGCAACCGCATTTATCACACATAAAAAATCTCCAAAAAAATAATTGCCTGCAATTATAGCAGCAATTTGACTTTTAGCCAACTATTTCTGTTTCTGTGTACGACTCAAAAATGTATTTGTTGGCGCTAAAAAGGCAAGAAACGTTATTGATCACCCAATAAATTGCCGAAAATAATTGACAGAGGATGGTGGTTCTTGTATAATGCTTGTGTATTTGTGTGAAAACATGCAAATACAACCCTGAGACGTCCTTATATGGGATGGTTACGGGATTATGGCAGGGTTTAGAATCTTCGGCTGATTCGGTCGTTTCTCTCCTGAAGAAGCGATTGGCTCGCCGGAAGGGCCCATAAAGCCATAGTTAACGGTTCCCGCGAAGCGGGATTCCGCCGGAATAACAAGAGGGCGCCGATTTTGCCCATTGGCAAAAGGCGGCCCCGATAACGTTTGTCAGGAAAGGAATAGAAAAATGAAGACCAAGTCTCGTGCCTCGGCTCGCACAGCCGGTAAACCCTCAATTAAAGCAGGTGCTCAGATCATCGTCGACACGCTCATCGAACAGGGTGTGGACACAATGTTTGGCTATACCGGCGGCGTAGTTCTGCCATTGTTCGACAGATTGTACGATGCGCCGATCAATTTTATAGTTCCTCGTCACGAACAAGGCGGGTGCCACATGGCCGATGCCTATGCCCGCGCCAGCGGGAAAGTAGGCGTTGTGCTCGCAACCAGCGGTCCCGGGGCGTGCAACCTGGTGACCGGGCTCGCGACGGCAATGATGGACTCGGTACCTTTGGTCGCCCTGACCGGCCAGGTTCGCACGGAACTTATCGGAAACGATGCTTTCCAGGAAGCCGACACGACCGGGATTACCCGTCCGGTTACAAAATATAATTGTATCGTCAAGGATGTTAAAGATCTCGCACGAACCGTCCGCGAAGCATTTTATATTGCCTCGACGGGCCGGCCCGGCCCGGTGTTGATTGACCTGCCGGTTGACGTAGCGGTTGCCAAGTTCAATACCGACGGCCCGGCGGAGATGAAGCTGCCCGGCTACCGGATTCGGACGAAGGGACACGCCCGGCAAATATCGATGGCGGCCAAAGCGATCAATAAATCCAAGCAGCCAGTGCTTTATGTAGGCGGCGGTGTCATCACTGCCAACGCCGGCAAAGAACTCAGCACATTGGCGGAAAAGGCGCATCTTCCCGTGACAATGACATTATTGGGATTAGGCAGCTACGATCAGAGAAAGCCGGAATCTCTCGATATGCTCGGTATGCACGGCTCTGCGTATGCCAATTACGCCGTACAGCAGTGTGATCTGTTGATTGCCGTCGGTGCCCGCTTTGATGACCGGGTCACCGGCAAGATAGAGACCTTTGCACCGAATGCGAAAGTGATCCACATCGACATCGATCCGGCCAGTATATCGAAAAATGTCGGGGTCGATATCCCTGTCGTTGGCGATGCCAAGATCATCCTCAAGGCACTGGCCAAGGAAGTTGAATACCAGGAAAGAAAGAAGTGGTTCGGCAAAATAGCCGAATGGAAGAAGAAGTTTCCATTTCGCTATGATCAGAACTCATCGACGATCAAGCCGCAGTACGTCATCGAAGAGATTTGCCGTCAGACAAAAAACGAGGCGATCGTAACAACAGGCGTCGGCCAGAATCAGATGTGGGCTGCTCAGTTTTACAAGTTTGTCAAGCCCAGGCAGTTCATCAGCTCCGGCGGGCTCGGTACAATGGGCTTCGGCCTGCCGGCCGCCATCGGCGCGCAGATCGCCAGGCCCGACGCCACTGTTATTGACATTGACGGCGATCACAGTTTTAATATGACAATGACGGAGTTGTCCACGGCGGTCGAGCACGAGTTGCCGATTAAGGTTTGTATTTTGAACAACGGCTATATGGGAATGGTCCGTCAATGGCAGGAGCTTTTCTATGGGCGGAGATATTCCAAGAGCTACCTGAAGAATCCTGAGTATGAAGCCCTGGCCAAAGCTCTCGGTGCGGTCGGAATGACTGTCGATAAAAAGGCCGATGGTCCGAAAGCTATCAAGCAAATGCTGAAAGAAAAGCAGCCTTGTGTGGTTGATTTTAAAGTCGAACCCGAAGAAAATGTTTGGCCGATGGTCCCTGCGGGCAAAAGCCTGGACGAGATGAGCGGACTTGACATATTGGAAAGGTTGATCTGATATGAAACATATAATAAGTGCATTAGTTGAAAATAAGCCTGGAGTTCTGGCCCATGTCGCGGGGATGTTTGCAGCCCGGGCGTTCAATATTGATTCGCTGGTCGTCGGCCGAACCGAGGACCATGCGTTGAGCCGGATGACCATCGTCGTTATCGGTGACGACAGAGTCCTCGAACAGGTCCGAAAGCAATTGGCCAAGGTTGTTCCGGTTGTTAAGGTTCAGGATTTTGTCGGCCAGCCGGTGGTCGCGCGCGATTTGATGCTTATAGCCATTTCTGCGCCGCCGGAAAAACGCTCCGAGATCCTCTCACTAATCGAAATGTTCAGGGGCAAAGTCGTGGACATCGGTCAGAAGTTCGTTATGGTCGAAGTCAGCGGGCCGGAGGACAAAATCGAGGCATTTATCAATGTATGCAAGCCGTACGGCATCAAAAGCCTCGCCAGAACCGGAACCATCGCAATGGTACGGCATTCCAAAGCGGACATGCGACCGCCCCAGACCTCAAACGGACAAGCCGATGCGTAGGGACGCTTCGCGAATTCACCCGTATAACAATTTGCAGGCATCTGGCGAAACACAAGCCGTTTAGGAGCGGTTAGCAAACCGCTCCTAAACGGACAAAATGAGCAATGTTGTTCGATTAACGATGCCACTTTACGGAATATGAATGGAATCGACTTTTTCAGTACTGATACAGGCGACTTTAAGCATATTTCTTCGATACAGAGGCAGTTTACAGGCAACTCACGCTACAAACCCAATTCACAACTTTTCCACAAACTCAAGTTAAGGTGTGTAAAACCTGTGAAAAACATTTTTTTTTCGCGCGCAAAGTCAATGCTGACAGCAACCTCGGACAAGTGGAAAAGAAATCTTACAAAACACCTTTGATTTGCTCTTTCATTGCTTAATAATATAGAAAACGATCAATGAATTACGAACCAGGGATTGAATAATGCAAAGCACCATCACGGATGAAAGTCTTAGTGCAAGTCAGAAGGACGGAGCCTGCCAGGGCGAGGCGGAATCCCAAATACGGGCAATCAACGAAGCTCTTGCCAATAAAGTGGGACAGCAGAAATATCGCATCTGGTTCAAGAACTCAACAAAACTGACTCTCGCCGGCGGATACCTGAAAGTCGGCGTACCAAACCTTTTCATCGCAAACTGGATTGAAAATCACTTTCTCGATGAAATCAGCCAGGTTGTTCGATCGGCGATCGGCAAGAACGCAAAAGTTACATTCACTATCGATCCGGAGCTTTCCGGTCGCAGGGCTGGTTCGAAAACTACTTCTTCAACAGCGACGAAAAATGACCGGCATCAATCTCGTTTCGTAAAAGACCGAGGGACCAAAAGATCCGCCGCAGGTGAACAACATAAGAGAATGCTCAAGCTCAACCTCGATACGTTTGTCGTCGGCTCTTCAAATGAGCTGGCCTACAACGCCGCCAGAGTCGTCGTCAATGAGCAACAAAGCCCATTCAATCCACTTTTTGTTCACGGGGGATATGGCGTCGGCAAAACACATCTACTGCAGGGGATATGCAATGCAGTATGTGAGAAGCGGCCCCAAACGAATTGGCTGTATCTGTCGGCAGAGGATTTCGCCAACCAGTTTATCCTGGCCCTGAAGACAAAGAAACTTGAAGCTTTCAGGCAACGCATGCGGAAGACGGACTTGCTGGCAATCGACGATATCCATTTTCTGGCCAACAAGCCATCAACACAGGAAGAATTTCTGCATACATTCAACACAATCAATCTGGCCGGTAAGCAGGTGGTCCTTGCTTCCGATGCACATCCGAAGATGATCGGCCAACTAT
>JBARRE010000221.1:0-2434 GCA_049644065.1 Sedimentisphaerales bacterium
TTTTCGCCCGTCGGATTGATGATTGATTTCTGGGCCGAGCAGCTTGACGCCGGCTCGCAGCGGAAGTTCGAGATCGTACTGATCAATGACCTGCCAGCGTTCTTTAAAGGGCCTGTCCGCCTCGCCATCGAGCGGGACGGAAGGATTGTGACCGAAAAATCAAAGAACTGCCAAATCGACAGCCTCGGCAGAATGGTCCTGGCCTTCGATATGGAAATTCCAAAAGAAGAAGGTCAATACCAGCTCGTTGCAGAATTAACCGGTTCCGATAGCACTAAGGTCCGCAGTCTGCGGGATTTCAAAGTCTTGGCACGCCAGGAGTAAGAGTGGTTTGTAAACCGACCAAAAAAGGAGAAAATCACAAATGAACAATTACTCTAATTCACGTCGTGACTTCCTAAAAAAGGCCGGCCTGTATGCCTCGGCTCTCGCCATTACGGGATGTCGGGCCGGTTCGCGTATCGCCAAGGTCAAAACGTCCGGGGAAAAACCCAATATACTCTGGATTACTTGCGAAGACGTCAGTCCCCGCCTGGGCTGCTACGGCGATGAGCTTGCAATCACGCCGCATCTCGACAAGCTGGCCGGCGAGGGCGTGCGCTACACAAAAGCGTTTGCCACCGCTCCGGTCTGCGCGCCGTCCCGCTCGTGCCTGGTCACGGGAGTGTATGCGACGTCGCTCGGGACCCAGCATCTGCGCTCCGAGGTCAAACTGCCTGAAAAGATAAAGTGCTTCCCCGAATATCTCCGGGCGGCGGGATACTACTGTTCGAACAATTATAAGAAGGATTACAACTTCATTGATGTCAACGTCTGGGACGAATCGAGTCACGAGGCCCACTGGCGCAAACGCGGGCCCGGACAGCCTTTCTTCAGCGTGTTTAACTTTGTCTCCACGCACCAGGGACAGATCAATGGCTCCGACGAGGAATTTGAAACGAATTACGGCTCGAAACTCGAACCGGAAGAACGTCACGATACGGCTGAAATTTCACTGCCGCCGTACTATCCTGATACTCCGTTTGTGCGGAAAATCTGGGCACGCTATTACGACTTGATAACCTTTATGGACAAACAGGTCGGCGATCTGCTCGGCCAGCTCGAAGCCGACGGCCTGGCCGACAATACAATCATCTTCTTTTTCGCTGATCACGGCCTGGGAATTCCCCGATTCAAAAGAACGCTGTATGATTCGGGCCTGCACGTCCCGCTGATCGTTCGCTTCCCCAGGCAGTATCAACACCTGTCGCCATGCGGAGCGGGAGAGAAAATCGACAGCCTGGTTAGCTTCGTCGATTTTGCCCCGACCGTGCTGAGCCTGGCAGGGCTGCCCGTCCCGGATTATATGCAGGGCCGTGTGATGCTTGGCGCCCAGAAAAAGCCACCTCGGAAATATATTTTCGGGGCATCCAGCCGTGTGGACGAGGCGTATGAATTCTCTCGCTGTGTGCGCGATGAGCGTTACAAGTACATCCGCAATTATCTGCCGCATCTGTCTTACATTCAACCGAGTGAATATCCGGACAGGGCCGAGATTATGAAGGAGCTGCGACGGGCCGTTGCTGAAGAAGATCTTTCGCCGGCGCAGAAAATGCTTTGGGCTGCGACCAGGCCGGTCGAGGAGCTATATGATACAGTAGAAGACCTGCACGAAATAGACAATCTCATCGGGCGTCCCGAAAAAAAAGCGATTCTTGAGAGGCTGCGCAAGACGCTTCACACGTGGATGCTCCAGACCCGTGACACCGGTCTTTTAGCCGAGGCGGAAATGCACATCCGTGCTGAAGGTTCGACACCGTACACGATAGCTCGGAATGCACGCAAATATCCTCAACGGCGTATCCTTGCCGCCGCCGACCTGGTGGGTAAGGGGTCGGAGAACATTCCCAGGCTTATCAGGTTGCTCAGCGATTCGGACGGCGTAGTGCGTTATTGGGCCGTGATAGCGCTGGATGCGTTAGGCCCGCAGGCGGCTCTGGCGACCGAGGCGCTCGAGGGCGTGCTGGAAGATACCAGTCCGAACGTGCGATTTGCGGCCGCGGGAGTTTTGTGCCGGATGGGTTTATGCGAGGCGGCGCTGCCTGTCCTGGCAGATGGGCTCAAAGAAAACCGGGAAGAAACCGTTCTATACGCGGCCAGAGAAATTCAGCGTATCGGTGCCGAGGCGATCCCAATCGTCGAGCAGATCCGCGAGGCCCGCGCCAGGTGCAAAACGCCCGACGGCAGCTATAAAAACAATAATCATGCGACGTTCATCGACTGGGCACTGAAATACGCTCTGGAGAACTGTTCGCGTAGGGGCAACTCCGCATGGTTGCCCTCATTCATTATCGGCGATCGGGCGGCCACATGGGGCCGCCCCTACGATGGGATGAGGAGTGACAATGCCTAACGACGAAAAAGCAAGTGGTTTGTATGTGGCGCGTGTGTGTGT
>JBARRE010000222.1:0-5430 GCA_049644065.1 Sedimentisphaerales bacterium
GCATCCCAATATCCGGATTTCCTGTGCCGCATTTTTAGAATGTTGCATACGTTTTCCTTGTATGGGCTGTAGTCGAGAATCCAATATCCCTTAAGGTCGGCCTTACGCGTGTGCAGGTGCTCTCTAAGCCTTTCGTACATAATATGACCTTTCTTCCATGAAAGCAGCCATAAAAATCCCTTTGCATTTATTATGGCTGTTCGAAACAACCTGTCTGAGCAGGAAGACTCAAAATGAATATAGCCCTCCACGCCCTCTTCCATATATAGTTAATATTGTAATTATCGGACTAATTTGCGTGTATCAACAGCTTTTTGTTATTTTTTTGTAAGTTTTTTCAGATTTTTCTGCATGTTTATGCTATTGTTTTCTTCTTAATACAAATAAATTTAATTTTATAGGACTTTTAGTTTGACGCGCATTATTGATAGTGTTAAAAATTGCTTGTGAATATGGAGAAGTGGTGAGAAGGCCCTTTTCAAATCCGGCTTTCTGCCATAAATGAGCACCTGTTCGAAGATTACAAGGCCCCGATGGGCCCGGAGAATTATTAATTTGAATTGGTAGCTGTATTTTGTTGCGAAGGAACGCCAAATGAGAAAAACATACCTTATATGCACATCTTCCGGCAGCCTTGGCGAGACTATTGAAAAGCAAACGGATTGGCGATTAGCCTAAGATTAGGAGGTAAAAGGATGACCGTAGTAGATAGTATCATAAGCAGACTTACCCAGTATTCTTCATGGCTGTTATCCAGGAACTGGGAAAGATGGGAGATCCTGACTATTGCCATTTTTGCTCTTTTCTTGATTTTGCTCGTGGCAAGAGCAAGGCGAAAAGCAAGGATCAGAACAAGGTATATACCACAATACACGCCCACTATCGGTATTAGACTGGCCCATCGCGGAGCAAGACACTAAGAGCCCGATGATTTGACAGACAATTGTTTAGATTCCGCCGCTAAGAAGTCTATTCGATTCTATGTGGCTGATTTAGTCAGGCGAGATCTATTGGGCCGTCGGTTAACGGCAACAAGTGTGCCGATATGACCTCTGCCGGGATGAGGAGTCGGTGCTGGCTCGGGATCAATCAAAAACATGTAAAACTGACCTTCTCGGGAATTCCGCGCCAAAAAAAACCTGCCCGGGCTACAAAAAAAACCCACTTTTCACGCCCAAAATGAGCCTTTTGCACCCAAAGTAAAAAAATCCTGAAATTTTACTTGACCAAAATGTTACGTATGTAACAATAGTATATATTACAATTGTAACATTTAGTGGAGGCCAAGATGGCAAAGTTACCGAAAATTTCAGAAGCCGAGTGGGAGGTCATGAAAGTCCTATGGAAAGCTTCGCCGAGGACGGCCAATGAAATCGTGGAAGAGCTGAAGGGAAAAACACGCTGGAAGCGGGAGACTATTCGCACGTTAATCAACCGGCTGGTGCAGAAAGGGGCGCTGGGCTTCGAGAAGAAGGGCCGGCAGTACCACTACTTCCCGCGGGTAACTGAAGCCGAAGGAATCAAAGCGGAGGCCGAGTCATTTGTCAGGCGAATCGACGGCGGCTCGATCGAACCGATGCTGGCGGCTTTTGTCGAAGAGAAACAACTTTCCGCTGAGAAGATTGCGAAACTTAAGCGTATTCTTAACCAGGCAGGAGCCGCCGGTGAAGATGAATAATGAAAGGGCTTGAAAATGGAAGTCTTAAATACGCAATTATTGCGATTCTTTGACTGGCTTTTGTGGGCGAGTCTGCAAGGGACCGTGCTGATTGTCCTTATAGTACTTATCCAGATCATCCTGCGGCGCAGGCTCCCGGTTCGCTGGCATTACATTATCTGGTTGCTGCTGCTGATACGCCTGGCAATTCCCTGGCTGCCCGAGAGTAAAATGAGCATCTTCAACCTGGTTCCGCGATCCGTTCAGCAGGGACGGATAATAGAGTCCTTTGCACAATCACGAAGCGCTGAGACAATGGGCTTTTACATGCATGCTCGATCAGCGAGTGCTCCGCAGACAACGGAAGAATCAGAGACTTTCTCTGTCAAATTCGTGCGTATGTTGCCGGCGCTCTGGTTTGTCGGAACCGTGCTGCTCGCAGGCTATGTCTGCATGCGAAGCATCAATATGTGGCGGACAGTTAAACGCGAGAGGCCGATTACCGACTCGGAGATTCTCGATTTGCTGGAAGACTGTAAGATGCAGATGGGTGTCGAGACAATCCTGGCCGTGGTTGTGAGCGATAAGATTAAAAGTCCGGCTCTGTTCGGTTTTATCAGGCCACGGCTGCTTTTGCCGCAGGGCATGCTTGAAACCTACGGCCTTGAGGAGCTACGCTATGTTTTTATACATGAACTGGGCCATCTTAAACAGCGGGATATCTATTTAGGCTGGGTGATGGCCCTGCTGCAGGTTGTACACTGGTTTAATCCCTTAATGTGGTTTGCATTCGGCCGGATGCGGGCGGACCGTGAAATGGCTTGTGACAGACTTGTGATATCGACGATGGGACCGGATGAACCGCCTAAATATGGCCGGACCATCGTTAGTCTCTTGGAAAGTTTCTCACAGGTGCGTTACCTGCCCTCAGTGGCGGGAATATTAGAAGATACATGTCAAATTGAAAGGAGAATTAAGATGATTGCTGATTACAAAAAGACCCCACGCTCACGGTGGGCCGGGGCAATGCTGCTTGTTGCAGTATTGGCCTGTGTAGTCCTGACCAACGCTTATGTGGCCAAGGCGGACTTTATGTTCGGCATTCCCACTAATCTCGGGTCCACGGTCAACAGTTCGGCTCTCGACATTACAGTGAGTATCTCAGCGGACGAACTGTCACTTTTCTTCACATCCGACCGGCCCGGCGGATTTGGGGGTTGGGATATATGGATTACGACACGGGCAACGACAGGTGATCCATGGGGAGAACCGGTGAATCTTGGACCTCTGGTCAACAGTTCGGCTTTTGACTGGACTCCGAGCATCTCGGCTGATGGCCTGGCTCTCTATTTTAACTCCGACCGGCCAGGCGGATCAGGATGGAACGACATATATGTAACAACCCGAGTAACCAAAGATGATCCCTGGGAAGAACCGGTGAATCTTGGGCCACCTGTCAACAGTTCGGCTAACGATTTTTTCCCGAGCATCTCATCAGACAGCCTGTCACTATACTTCGGCTCCAGCCGGTCCGGTGGTTTCGGCATGGACGACATATACGTTTCGACGCGGGCAACGACAGATGATCCTTGGGGAGAACCGATGAATCTTGGCCAAACTGTCAACACTTCGGGTAAAGATGGTTTCCCGAGTATCTCAGCAGATGGGCTGTCGCTGTTCTGTGCCAGCTTTCAGGCTGGGGGAGTAGGTAAAGATGATTTATGGGTCACAACGCGGGCAACGAAAGATGACGACTGGGGTACGCCCGTGAATCTCGGACCAGCGGTCAACAGTCCGGATGGAGAAGGTGCCCCGAGCATATCGTTCGACGGATCTACCCTATACTTTTATTCCGACAGGCCCGGTGGGTTTGGGCTTGTGGACATATGGCAGGTTTCAATCTTGCCGGTCGTTGACCTCAATGGGGATGGGAAGGTAGACTTAAAAGATCTCCGCAAGCTCGCTCAATACTGGGGCCAGAATGAACCATCCTGCGACATTGCTCCACTACCCAACGGGGACGGCATCGTGGATGATCAGGACTTGATGGTTTTGGCTCAGTACTTGCTGGAAGAGCTTCAGCCGGTTGCGCACTGGAAGCTTGATGAGACGGATGGCTATCTCGCCAATGATTCTGCCGGTAAGAACGATGGCTACGCTAGTGGTGGGCCAGTTTGGCAACCTGATGGTGGTAAGTTGGGCGGAGCGCTGCTGTTCGATGGTGCTGACGATTCTATTACAGTGCCCTTTTTCCTGGACCCTGGGGCCGGTTCGTTCAGTGTGTTTGCCTGGATTAAAGACGGGGCACCGGGACAGGTGATTATATCTCAGGCCGATGGCACGGGATCTGGTTCCAGATGGCTCTGGGCGGATCCGTCATACGGCAGGCTTATGAGTTGGTTAATGCATCCGACGTTTGATCCATTAGTGTCGGAAAAAGTCATTACAGACGGCCATTGGCATCATGTCGGCCTTGTGTATGATTTAGATAAGCTGCATAGATACCTTTATGTGGATGGAAAAGAAGTCGCTAAAGATACCGATTATGTCGGCGTTGTAGATTCTAATGGGGGTCTGTACTTTGGTGCCAACAAGACTTTCGACGCGGCAGCCTTTTGGTCAGGCCTGATTGATGATATCCGTATCTACGATGAGGTGCTCAGCGTAGAGGAAGTCGCGGAGCTGGCGCGTTAGAAATTGTGATTTGCAAGATCCCGGCCTGCGAGAGAAAAGCCGGAAAGAAGGCCGGGGTCTTGTCGGCAGACAGATTTTGCAGCGTAAGGATTGAGATTGCCACAGTCGCTGCGCTCCTTCGCAATGACATGAATGGACTCTTAGAAAGCATATGAAAAGCCAACTATGTCATTCTGAACGCAGCGTAGCGCAGTGAAGAATCTTGTCTTTGGCTTATCTGGTAGAGATCCTTCGCTTCGCTCAGGATGACAAAAGAGAGAATCCCACAGTTCTCATCAACTTTCTCAGACCTTACTGCCCATCAGTCGGCTTTGCCTCGCTGTCCAGGAGGAGTGGGGCCGGTGGCGCTTTCCAGACCCGGCACAAAGGATTTTCTGTTCGGGTCCAGCCTTGTTCCTGCAGAGCCGGTTTGGTTGAATAGATGCTCTGCTCTGTATCTGCATTATGATATTCATAAAGCGGTACAATGCATGAATTCTCGCTCTCCGGTCCGCTCGCCGGCAGAGCATAAAAAAGCGGTTCGGCAGATGGATTAGGACGCTCCATGGTCAGTTTGATTTCCCGCCCTTTATCAGCGTAGATGGGGACAAGATCGCCGTGAGCCCTTTTGGGCTCGACGGCATAGAACGGTATCGATTCGACAGAGTCCCATTTATTTGTCTTTTCCACGCCGTCGCGAAGCAGATAATCGTTTTGGCCCTGCATCTGATAGACCGCCACCGGCATAGCCAGACGCGGATCGTCAAGGTTCAGGCGGTACATTATCTGATTGTAATCATAACGCGGCGTGGCGTTTTCGAGTGAGCCGGAAAATGTGAACGTGTATGTGCCTTCGAAGAAAATCACACGGCCGCCTTCTTTATCGAAAAATGGATGCTGCTTCGGATTGTAGAAGGAATATTTGTTATGCGTGGCAATCTTTCTTGCATAGGCCCACGGCCCGACGGGAGTATCGGCTTCGGCGTACCAAACCTCGCCCAGATGAGACGAGTCGCCGAACTGCTGCACGAAGATAGCGATCCATCGCTGCCGGTATTCGTTGAAATAGACGCTGCCGCCGTGAGGCGTGATTTTTTTGC
>JBARRE010000223.1:0-6937 GCA_049644065.1 Sedimentisphaerales bacterium
TTCGGGTAGTTTGTCTTTGTCTACTTTTTCCATGCCAGCCACATGCGGATAATACTTGCAGTAGGCAAAAAGGATTTTCTTGCCGTCATAGGAAAGATCCGGACGCAGAAAGCTCCCCTCGGGCCAGCTTTCAGTTAAACATTGCAAACGTGGCTGCGCACCTTTGAATCCCTGGAGAAGAAATAGACCGCCGCCGGGACGTGACCACCAGCCGTAGTATTGGTCCGACATGTGAGGCAGCGTGCCGGGCGCTCGCTTGACGAATAGAATGGTGTCGAAGTTTAGCAGGGGGTTTGAGAGCATCATCCTGCGAACCACCCAACGGGCCTGAAGATAAATATCCCGACGAAGCTTTTCTGATGCCTGACCATGAAGTTGCTTGCTGCGTTTATTCAGGGCGTTGAGTGTTCTTATTTGTTCATCGACGTTGAGTCCCAGATGCTCCAGATTCTCCGCCAGTTTCAAACCGCGAGCGACAATTCGTGCCATGTCATACCCCGTTCTTCTGGAATGCCGCTGTGACCACTGGCTCGTGCTGCTCTGAGTGGCTGGTTTACCGAGTGCTATATTGCCCTCGATACCGCGAGCGTAGATTTCTACTTCGTCCAAATGGAAGTAGTTCTTACCCGGCTGTTTAAGACGGATATACCGGGCCTTTGCTCCATCGAGTCCCACGACGAGCGGTTTGCCGTCCGTATGGCCGAAGAAGGCCGTCCCATCGTGCTTATAGAATTGCCTGAACGTCTCGGCATCGTCCGAAATCAAAACGGCCAGCCGGGAGGCACGGCCCGCAAAGTCACAACGATTGTAGATTAGTATATGCTCTAATGGCATGGACTCACCCAGGTCAATCTGCCACCAGGAATTGTCCTGGTTTTCCGTGTGGAATCCCCACTTGCCGTCTTTGACGCCGTCGCAGGCTCCGATTGCATCCTGCTCGGGCGTGACACCGCCTCCCGCAGGAGCGGCTTCGTTGTGGCGCACATGCTCCTGACGAAGCCAATCGGCCTCGATCTGCTCGATCGTAATCTCAGCCGACCGCAGGCCGGGGCCGGCAATCAGAATCACGAATACAGCCACCGAGAGTGTTTTACGGTATAATATTTTCATCTTATCTAATATTTTACCGGCAAAGTCTATTTTGACCCAGAAAATATCATTAAAAAAGGCTGTTTGCTATAAGTCCTATAATACCAGAATTTGCTCTAAATCCCAACAATCTTCCGGCAGCTTAAGGAACCGCATTGGCGCCGGACAGCTTTAATTGACTTAGAATGCTTCGATAGAAAACGCATAATTATCCCTTTTCTTATTGACTTTCGCCTTTCGATGTGTTATTTTTAAGTTATATAGGAGTAGTGATGGAAAGCCCGCATGGAGGCCAGTTCAAGCTTTCCCTTTTCGCATAGTCGCTTGTATTCAATATGGTTGCGAATGTAGCCGCAGCAGAAAAAAAGGAGTAGCGAGATGAAGAAACAGATAGTAATTGTTACATGTTTGATAGCTTTGGTTTTTCCGTTAGCGCTGACAGGTTGCTGCAGAGTCGAGATGGCAAGCCTACAAGAGGAATTAAAACAAACCAGGACTGAAAGAGATGATCTGAACGCAAAATTGGTGGCTGCTATGCAGGATCGCGGCCGAGTTCAAGTGCAGCAAGTACAGCAAGGACAGGCCATAGGGCTTACCGGCTCGCTCAGCGAGTTTCAGAAACAGATCGACGCATTTGTCAGCTTTCGCGAAGAGTTGCAAAAGCGGGAGGATGAACTTGCCAGGTTACGCGAAGCGGCTCTTGCCGAGGCACAGACCGCCCAGGAGCGAATGGGTAAGCTCGGAGTTCAGTTGCAGGCTGAGACGGAAAGGGTCGTTCTGCTTCAGGGCCAGCTAAAAGAGGCTCAATCGGCAATTGTAGAACTCCAGGACAAGTTCAAAGAGTGACAAGACCGGCCGGGAGTCCTCTTATCAGAATCTAATCATGGCAACGGCTGTGAGCACAGCAGCTTACAACTCTGTTGGGGCTCTGTTCTCGTTCAGTTAATCAATATTTTGCAAAACAAACTTTACACACCTTCTCCAGTTAGGATTCATGCTTTTTTTGCACCTATATGAAGCCTAATATGGTATAAAAACACTTAATTTTGTAGGCGGTCGCGATTTTTACCGATGTATTATCGGAAAATATTCTTGACGAGAAGGTGATTTATTTGGTATAAGTGAAATTGTAAGCATCTGTGACGTTTCATCCTTGCAGCAGGTAAAGTTTATATAGTTTGTATCGATTTTCGCTCTTCAATTGTCAACTCATACTGAGTTTTTTGAAGAAAGGAGGTGGTTTCAGATCTAAATCCTTAGTCAAGGCAATAATCTTGATATATCTATCACAAATAACGAGTGCTTTGGTGAGTGACCAAAGCATGGTTATTGTAGCTGTTTTTTGAAGGAGGATTATTATGTCTAAAAATTTGATTTATTTGGCTTGTTTTGTTTTTGTGCTGGGCCTGGTTCTAACCAGCGCAGCTCAGGCAGATCTCGTCGGCTGGTGGAGGCTCGACGAGGGTTCCGGCACGACCGCCTCCGACTCAAGCAGTAGTGGAAACGACGGCACCTTCGTCGGTACCCCGCAGTGGGTGGCAGCCGGGAAGGTTAACGGTGCGCTCGAGTTTGATGGCGGCGATTCTGTAAACGTGGCCGGTGCGGCCGACATACAACCGGAGTCTCTTACTTTGATGACGTGGGTTAATTTTAACGATGTCGATGTTGCGTTGGGACGACAGGATTATCTCTCCAAAGACGACGATTACGCCTTGTCGCTTCACGAGGGTTCTAACGATCAAAAGATCCATGGTATCGTCACAAGTGCCGGCGACTGGCAAGTCGTGCACGGCGATACTGTTGTGGAGGTCGATACCTGGTACCATACCGCATTGACTTATGATGTTGGTACCGATATGCTCACTCTCTATCTGGATGGGGAAGTCGATGCCGAGTTAAGCGTCCCGGCCGGGGTGGAACACAGACGTGGAGGCATTTTGACCCTCGGAACATTTGCAGGCCGCGATTTGCGAGGTAAGCTCGACGAGGTCAAGATTTTCGACGTAGCTCTGTCGCAAGATGAGATTAAGGCTGAGATGGGAGGCGCGGGATTCCCCTATGCCTACAATCCAGGCCCGGAAGATGGTGCACTGCATTCGGATACATGGGTAACTCTTTCCTGGAAGCCGGGAGATTTTGCGGTTTCTCACGATGTGTACATGGGGGAGAATTTTGACGATGTGAATGACGGCGCCGGCGATACATTCCGAGGCAACCAGGAATTGAATACAGCGTTTTACGTCGCCGGCTTTCCCGGTTTTGCATATGAGGGCGGTCTTGTTAACGGTACGACCTACTATTGGCGAATCGATGAGGTCAATGATGCCAACGCAGCCAGTCCGTGGAAAGGCCCCGTCTGGAGCTTTACAGTTCCACCCAAGACCGCTTATTTCCCCAAACCGGCAGATAGTGCCGAGTTCGTCGATCTTAATGTAGTGCTGAGCTGGACGGCAGGTTTCGGTGCAAAATTGCACTATATAGTCTTCGGCGAAGATTTCGACGAAGTGAACAACGCTGCAATGGGCACTCCTAACGGAACTACGAATTACAGTCCCGGCCCACTTATGCTGGCTAAGACTTATTACTGGCGTGTCGATGAGTTCGATGGTGCCGCTACGCTTAAAGGCGAAATCTGGAGCTTCACTACTCTGGGTGCCGTCAGTGGCCCGAATCCGGCTGATGGCACAGTGGACGTTAAGCCGTCGGTAGTTCTTAGCTGGGATGCCGGAGCTGTCGCAGCTTCGCACGAAGTGTATTTCGGCATGGACGCGGACGCCGTAAAGGATGCCACAACAGCCTCACCCGAGTACAAGGGGACAAAGGCACTCGGCGAGGAGAGCTATGATCCCGGTAAGCTTACATTGAATACGGCGTACTACTGGCGGATAGATGAGGTCAACGCTGCCAGTACCGACAGTCCATGGGCAGGCAATGTCTGGGGCTTTACGACCGGCGATTTCTTTGTCATAGACGACTTTGAGGATTACGATGCTGGCGAGAACCAGATATGGTTTGCATGGCACGATGGGCTTGGCGCCGGCGTACCGGGCGCTCCCGATTACATTCCTGGTAACGGCACCGGCTCGGCTGTCGGTGACGAAACAACCCCTTCTTATACCGAAGAAACTATCGTTAACGGTGGAAGCCAATCGATGCCAATTGCATACGACAACAACAAGCAGGGCTTTTCGAAGTATTCGGAAACGGAGCTGACATTGACAGGCCAGCGTGACTGGACAGAGGAAGGCGCTGCGAATCTGTCTCTGTGGTTCAGAGGCAATCCGGCATCCGTCGGCAGCTTCGTCGAGGGCCCGGTCGGTACATACACGATGACCGGCTCCGGCACGGATATCTGGAACAACTCGGACGAGTTCCATTATGCATATAAGACGCTCACCGGCGTTGGCTCGATTGTAGCGAAGGTCGAGAGCATCGATAACACCAACGCCTGGGCCAAGGCCGGCGTGATGATTCGCGAGACGCTTAATGCGGACTCGAAACATGCGATGATGATTGTAAGCTCTACTTCAGGTGTGTCCTTCCAGCGACGCCCCGAGACGGGCGGCGCCAGTGCCTCCGACGATGATGCCGGTGGTTTAACTGCTCCATACTGGGTGAAGATCGAGCGCGACCTGGCCGGCAATTTCTCAGCGTATAGTTCAGCCAACGGTTCTACGTGGCAGAAGGTAGGTGTGGCGGAGCCCATTCAAATGGGTACAACTGTCTATATAGGCTTGGCAGTGACCAGCCATGATGCGGCTCTGACGTGCCAGGCGGTACTCAGCAACGTTACGACTACCGGCTCGGTTGGTGCGCTGTGGGCTAACCAGGACATCGGTATAGCCAGCAATGATGCAGAACCGCTTTATGTAGCGGTCTCCAACAGTGCCGGAGCACCCGCTGTAATTGTCCATGACGATCCGGCTGCAGCACTGATAGACACCTGGACGGAATGGGTCATCCCCCTGCAGGCTTTAGCCGATCAGGGCATAACTCTGACCAACGTAGACAAAATCGCGATTGGCATAGGGAACAAAGGCAATATGACCATTCCCGGCGGTGCAGGGAAGATATTCATTGATGACATTCGGCTGCTTACGCCCGCTCCGGAACCAGCGCCGTAAGCTGGGATTTAGCCGTTAATTAGAGTTGAGTCATTGACATAGCAGATTTGTTTCAATTAGGGGCCTGTAACGATTGGATCGATATAGGCCCCTTTCCTGTGCGCCGAGCATATCGATGACTTGGAGATTTTTCTTGACGAGAAGATAGGCAATTTGGTATAAAGGAAAATGGTGGATTATGTGGTCAAAACCGGTCTACCCTGAGTTCGGACTACATGTAACTGTGGATTGCAGTTTCCGCAAAGACGAAGATCCAGTAATCTCAATTCATAAAATAATGTCCTGGGGCGGGAGAGTGTGTAAAAAAGGTTAGAAATATTATCGGTCGCTTTGGCGTGTAGCTATAACATAACTATCTTAATCCTAATTGTTAGGAGGGCTATTATGTGTAAAAGAGTGATTTATTTAGTTTCTTTAGCTTTAGTGCTGGGCCTGGTTAGCAATTCCGCCGGCCAGACCGGCACAATCAAGATCGAGTGGTGGACGGGCATCGCCGGCGTCGATATAACCACCCTTTTGAACCATGCCGACTATCCGGACAATCCTGACGGAAGCGACTACCTGACCTCGTTTGAAGTGGTGCAAGGTAGTATCGAAGATCTGGTTGACGAGTATGGAGCGCGGGTTCGCGGTTACTTTCATCCACCGGTCACCGGCGAATACATATTCTGGATAATCTGTGACGACGAGGGTCAACTGTTCCTGAGCCCCGAGGGCAGCTCAAGCCACGCCGTGATGATCGCAAGGACAATCCGCTCCGCGCAATTGGATAACTGGACAAGGTATGCCGGGCAGCAGTCAATGCCTATCACTCTGGAGGCCGGTAAGAAGTACTATATCGAGGCGATTTATAAGGAAAACACCGGCGGCGACCGCTTGCGAATAGCATACGGACCTGAGGGCGCCCAGGTGATTATTCCCGGCTCAGAACTATCACCGTATGACACGGGTATCGCTACCAATCCCAGCCCGGCTGATGGCGGCCGATCAGAGCAGGACCGGGTGGGCCTTGGCTGGTCGGCGGGACCTTCTGCCGTACAGCACGATGTGTATTTCGGCGAAAGTTATGCCGATGTAGATGCCGGCGTGGCCGGTACGGCTAAGGGCCGTGTGACCGATACGTTTTATTTTGCTTCGAATCTTACTCTGGGTATGACTTACTACTGGCGGATCGACGAGGTTGATGCCGATGGTACAACGCACACGGGCGAGGTCTGGAACTTTACGGTCAATCCCACAACTGCCCACAGCCCCGTCCCGGCTGATAGCGCCAGATGGGTGGGTACAGATACGAATCTTAGCTGGGGTGCAGGTCAAGGTGTGTTTTTCCACCGTGTGTACTTCGGCGACAACCAGACCGATGTAGCTAATGGCACAGGTGATACGGACAAAGGCCAGCAGGGAAATACAACATACAATCCCGGACTTCTTGCAGAAGACACCACTTACTATTGGCGGATCGATGAGTCCGACGGTGTTACTGTGAACGAAGGTGACGTCTGGCGTTTCAGAACAATACCGACCATGCCCATTTATGATCCCAACCTTGTCGGCTGGTGGAAGTTCGAAGACGAGGGTACCGGCACTATCATTGACTATTCCGGATACGGCCATCATGGGACCATCCATGGCAACCCGATGTGGGTACACGGTCCCGACGGTGACGCAATGGAGTTCTTTGACGAAACTGAGGATGAATACGTGACGATAGACGGCTATCTGGG
>JBARRE010000224.1:0-2922 GCA_049644065.1 Sedimentisphaerales bacterium
CTGCTCATCGAAAAGCTTAATCCACTCATGATCGAGCAATCTTTCCGGTGCCGGATGGTCGTCAAGGTCCTTTCCCGACAAGCATCCCGGCGTGATATCGGCGTCATAGCTGTCCCGGGGGACAAAATCGGCGCCCAGCAGCATCCCGAGAATCATATTCGGCTGAATGCCTCCAATCTGAATCTGGCTCTTGTCCCAATAGTCGATCTGTCCCAGATTGGATTCCGAATAGAAAAGTCGCATTCCGGGAAAATGTGCCGCCGCGTATTCGTTACACTTGCAGTCAATAGCATAACGTCTGTCGGGATTAAAATAGTAGTCACGGTCGAAGCTTACACCAAGGGCTTTGGCCATCCATCCTTTTGAAAGCGTTCCTGAGATAGTTATCATTTCGATTCTCGATTTTGTAATAGGTCACGACCTGTCGTCCAGTTCGCTGATAGCCACAGGCCTACCCGATTCAGCGGAAAGGTCAGCCGCAAAGCATACGGCGTGAGTTTGTGCCGCATCTTCCAGGTCCGGATATGGTTGCTTGTCCTCAATAATGCAATCAAGGAAATGCGACACTTCACCTTCGAAGGGATGATGGGCGACGTCGGCACTGTCCGGCAGGATGCAGGGGATTTTCATAAAATCGTTTTGCCCGGGAAACAGCTTCGGGGCAAAGATTTCATTATTGCGAATCGTGCCCTCGGTTCCGTAGACTCCGATGTTGAATCGATATGGCATCTGTGCATCGAAGGTCGTTGTGCTACGCCCGATCTTGCCATCTTCAAATTCGACGTTAACTGAAATGGTCCCCGGATACTCTATTGGATTTTCGGTTTTTACATGATAGGCGCAGACTTGCTTGACCTCGCTGCGGGCAAACCAACGCAGCGCATCGACCGCGTGACAGCCTCCGGTCAAGATTGCCGTTCCACTCTGTTCCCGGCTTGCATACCATTTCTGGTCAACAGTCATCCATATCCGGTGCATATAATCGACCTCCACCATGAAGATGTTGCCAAAAGCGCCCTGCGTTATGAGCCGGTCGATTGTCATCAGCAGCGGATTCCAGTGCAGCACGAAACTGACCAGTGTTTTGACCCCGGCCTTTTTCACGGCCTGTTGCTGTTTTCGCATATCTTCAAGAGTTATGGCCACCGGCTTTTCTATTATTATATGCTTGCCGGCTTCGGCGGCGGCGACGGCATATTTCGTATGCTGGTCATGGGGAGTACAGACCACGACGATGTCCGTGTCTTTACGCCGGAGCATCTCCGCGGCATCGGTTTCAATCGCACAATCCAAATCGTACCGGTCACGATAACGTTCCGCATTTGCACGGTTCAGGCTGACCAGGGCACAGATTTCCGAGCGATCGTCTTTCTTAAAGGCCTTTACATATTCCTCCGCCACCGCGCCGCAGCCGATAATTCCAACGCCAAGTCTTTCCATTTTCTGCTTCCTCAATTACTTAAATCAATCTCTCTTACAATCCGGAATCCGAGAAAAGACAATCCGCCGTCAAGAAAGTATTTACGTCTTGTTTCCGAATCAACACCATTCGCATGGTACCAATCACCACCTCTGGCGACTACATGTGTTCCTTCTTGATTTAGTGGGTCGACCTGATCACCCGGTTTGTAAGGAGCATATCTGTCCTGGCAAAATTCAACAACATTGCCGCACATATCATATAATCCCCATGGATTCGACAACTTTTGTCCCACAGGATGCGTGGTTCCATCTGGACCACCACTCCGCCATGCATATTTATCTACTAATGTTTGTTTTGGATCATCTCCCCAGTAGCACCGTGTAGTCGTTCCCGCCCTGCACGCGTATTCCCATTCTGCTTCTGTTGGTAGTCGAAAAACACCTTTGCCTCGTGCGTTGATCTTTTCTAAGAATTCCTGTACCTGCTCCCAGGAAATGTCCTCAATCGGATTATCCGGCCTGCCTGCAAAATGAGAATGAGTAGACCATGAAATTCTTCCCATGACCTGATTCCACTGGCGTTGTGTTACTTCATACACTCCTATATAGAAAGGTTTTGATATCGTTACCAGATGCTGAGGCCCATCAATTTTTTGCTTGTCCTTATCAGGACTACCCATCATAAAGCTTCCTTTAGGTATTTTTACAAAGGCCATATCTAATTTGTCTGTTATTGGAAACATTTCTTTTGGGGGATATTTAGCGGATAACTTTTGTTGAGTTATATTAGAGCAGCTACTTACGAAAACTAAACAAATAAGGGAAATGACCATTTTAATAACATCTTTTCGATTCATGATACTTCTCCTTGGGATATAATTTTGTATGTCACGTTAGTACAGACTCATTTTATGTACTAAATGGTATATAAAAAATAAAGTTAATAATCTCAGCCTCAAGGTGATATTGACTTTTTTGCGGAATTTCGTTTATTTTACTTACTTAAATGCTAAACTACAGCAATAAAAATTCACAATTCATTCGATTCGAGGTTTGAGCTATGACTAATAAAATTATCTGTGTATGGATCCTGCCGGCAATTCTCTTTTTCTCGGTTTTTGTTGAAGCGTCATCTCGAAGCGAGGGCGGCAGGGCGGCTGTACAATCGAGACTGTTTGGCCGAACCGACGATGGCCTGGAAGTCACTTTATACGAGCTTCTTAATGCCGATGGTCTGCGGGCGACGGTTATGGACTACGGGGCAATTTTGGTGGATCTGGAAGTGCCGGACCGCAGCGGCAAACTGGCCGACATCAACCTCGGATTTGACGAGCTTGAACCATACATTAAGAGAAATCCGCTTTTCGGTGCCATCGTCGGACGCTACGCCAACCGCATCGAAAACGCCAGCTTCACTATCGATGGAGTCGAATATAAAATAACACGGAATTCAGGCAAAAATCATATCCATGGCGGCAACAAAAAAAGGTATGACAAGGT
>JBARRE010000225.1:0-2150 GCA_049644065.1 Sedimentisphaerales bacterium
CGCCGCGACACGCCTCCATCTCCGCCGAAAACACATCCGGGCGGCCGTCGCCGTTGAAGTCGCCCACGTGCAGACAGTGATACGCCCCCCGCGCGTCCGTGTCCGTCTTGGGCAGCAGATGGGTGATCCAACGGCCTTTCTTCGGATCAGACGGTGCCTCCAGCCAACCGATCCTGGCGTTGCGGTTCTCGCCGTCGGCGATCACCACGTCGAGCCGGCCGTCGCCGTTTAGGTCGCTGGTGCGGGTCTGCGTCGCGTTGTCCTGCCAGGATATGGCCTTGTCGCCCCACGGTTCGGTCATGCGGTGCGACACCCACTTTCGGCCCGCCTGGAGGTTCTCGAACCATACGTTGCTGCGGACCACGTCCGTGTCACCGTCGGCGTCGATGTCGCCGGTGCAGATTCCCGAGTGGACCGGCGGACCGATCGTGGTGGCTTTCCATGCGGCAGTCGGATCGGCGGCGACCTTATACCATCGTACGTCGTTGCGGTCCGACATGGTCACCACGTCGGGTATCGCGTCACCGTCGAGATCGTCAATCCGCACATCGTGCACCTTGGTCAGCCCGACGTCGAAAACGTGTCGCTTGAAGGTCATCTTTCTCGGATCGCCGGGGTTCTCATACCAGGCCCCGCCGGCGACAAAGTCGGGCCGTCCGTCGCGGTTGACATCCAGCACGGCCCCACCCACCTCCGACGGCGAATTGCGGCCAAGAAGGTGTCGCGTCCAACGGTCCGCCGCGTGATACTCGTACCAGATGACGTCCCCGCCGCTTTGGCCGGTGATGAAGTCCAGGTCGCCGTCGCCGTCGAGGTCGGCCAATGCCGTCTGACCCCAGGTGCTACCCGACAGATTGCGATCGCCGAAGTGATGCTTGAATGGCATCTCGGTCACTGCGGCCGCCGGCAGACACAAGACAAGTGGCGACAACGCCAGGCATACGGATCGGTAGTTCATGGTCTTCCTTTCGTAGTGCAGGCGACTCGCCTGCATAATCCGACATTTCCCATTTGGGTTGAGCCTGAAGACGATCCAGGCTCGCAACGATGACTATTATAACATCGCGCCCCCCCGTGTCCAGCACGTGAGGGGTTTTTGAAATTTTCTCGTCTGCGGCCCCGAATTTCAAAACCTTCCCGGCAACAGTAACGTTCAACGCCAAAGGAGTGGCAAAAGGCTGCGATGGAATCCCAAGTCAGCAATTTCCTCCTGGACTACTGCGTGCTCGTGGCCAAGACACAGTGCTCATAATTGATCTTCATGCCCGGATGGAATTTATGGTATGGACAGGGGGCTTACAAACTGAGCGTCAATCCAGGCAGTTCGTGTTGCCAGCCAATCCTTGAGATGATTTATCTCCCCTTGAAAACTACCAAAACGAGGAGATACGTTGGGCCATCTATTAAAGTTCCGGACCTGTGCCTCCTTCAGCTCGTTGGCCATCGAGTCTATGAGGGTGTTGATATTTTCGGTGCTAAAGTGTCCTCGCCTCAATTCAAACCATCGATCGATATACTTCTGCCAGAAATCAGGGTCCTCAAAAAGTCGATCCCACCAGATGTAATTCAGATAATCGGTCCCATCTCCGGTTCCGTGCCAACTCTCCGGATTATTGTCGCGACCGTCGGTGGAATCGAGAGATCGATCAAAGTCCCAGAGTGGTCCCATTTCGAGTTTGCCGTTACGCGTTTTATGCAGATGTGTACTTAGGCGAAGGGCGTCCACATTCATGGCAAGCATATTCAGCAGGTTGTGGTCTATGAAGGAAGCTACATTGATGAATTGGGCATAACCAATTTGGGGATCCGTAAAACTTGTCCCGTAGAGAGCATCTTCAAAATCGTCCAGATAGCCTCTGATCCATGCTGACTGTGCCGCAGTGATTTCAACCTCTTTGGGGTCCACGTAACACAGTGTCCCGTCACCATATGTTGGGTTTCCTCTGGAAGTACGAAAGCCTGAGTCACCTGAGTCAGGCCTGTCGATTTTCAGCATGTACCCACCTGTGATCCTTGGCTCAGTACTGTCCCACGGCTCGAGCTTTTCCACATTAACGCGTTCATCGTCTCGCTTGATCTTCTCCATGAATATATAGATCCCGACATAATCATCCGACGATACCTTACCGCCACCTGTGTTAAGGTACATC
>JBARRE010000226.1:0-2249 GCA_049644065.1 Sedimentisphaerales bacterium
GCTGTCCCTAGTATTTCTCCTGCAGGTAGCTTAGTCAAGCTTAGGAACATGAGCAAGTAACTCTTTCAGATCTTCTAGTTTGACAATATTATTACGATAATCACTGAAAACTACTTGGTAATCTTCACTTGTGAGCCTCCAATATATTAGTATCGCATCCTTATCATTTGGGTCCAAACCTGAACCATAATAATGTGTTTCCACATTGCTACGAATAAGGAACCTATGGAATTCTTCCAAGTCTGCCAGCAGGTTATTTCTTTCGGAACCTTGGCTTGAAAATACATTAAAGTCTGCTGATTTGGTATCATTTTTCTGTTCATGATCAAAATAATTGCCGATCAAAAAACCCCCAACAAAGAAAATCATTGCCGCCGCAGTAAGCTTGCCAATCCTTAGGTCTATTATTATACTAACGGTATCAAAAGCGGGCTTGCGCCGACCTAACCGTTGAGGGATACGTTCGTTTATCTTGTTTGCTAAACCAGGTCTGACTTTTTCTTCTGTCACACTAGCTAGCCTGTCAAGTAAAACGAATATTCGTTCTTTTTTCATATTTGCTTACCTTTTACTAATCGTGTTTATCAAGGCGCTTCCTTAAGATTGACAAAGCTCGATTTAACCTGCTTTTTAGTGTGCCTTGTCGTATTCCTGCTGCTTCAGCGGCTTCCGCTATAGTTAAGTTCTGCAAATAGTGCAAAACAATTGCCTCTTTCAGCTTGACAGATAACCGTGAAATATCCTGGTTCAATTCCTCAAGCACTTCTTCATCTTCAATTCTCTGAGTTCCGCTCTCATCTTGAAGCGGTTCATCAATCTCCTCAACGCCAATCTCGAACTTGTGCCCATACTTTTTCGCATACCCCTTTGCTATATTGCCTGCGATACGATATAGCCAAGGTTTGAACGAGCCATCACTTCTTAACTGCTCTATTTTATACCAAGCCTGGAAAAAGGTCTCCTGCGTCAAGTCTTCGCTGACCTCTCTACTGTGGCCCAACCTCCTCATAAACCAGTATATTTGCCTGTAATAAGCGGCGACAAGTTCGGTTGCCGCCGAACGATCCCCGGCCTTCAGACGGGAGACTAGCGCCATTGATTTTGCTTCTAAGTGCGGTTGTATGGCTCTGGTTTCTTCCGTGACCGGAATCCTAAGGGGAATATCAGACACAGTTCCCATAACTCCATATTACTTCCTGTTGACTAATCTGCATTTCATTAGAAATTCGTTCTGGAAATTCGGCCTACTCATAAGGTTCCTACGACCGTATTTCGTGACATATTACGCTGCAAACTCATCTTTTCAGCGCTCAATTGAGAATCGATACTACCCAATTCAGCTAAAGTCAAGCTTTGCATCAGATAATTGAATATGCAGGCTTTCTGCATGCTTGATTCTTCCGGATATATAAAAGCCTAAACCGCATTTGGCACCATTCAATTCAGGTTGATCAGCTTTGCTGACAGTGCATGAAACTGTTCTCTTCGGCACATATAACTGGTTAGGTTTCTGGTGAAGTGTCATGGTAAGGGAGAAAGTCCTATCTTCAACATTGTTGTAAGCATTCAGAAGGTATACTCTTTCTCTTTCTACTTTCATGCCAACATAAAACTCAGCTGTTGCTTCCTGCTGGAGAATAGGCCTGCCATTAATATCGTCGAATATGTCTTTAAGTGATATGAAAAGTCTTTTATCGCTAGATGGTTTCGCATCACTCATTGTATTATCCTTAACTTTCCCTACAACCAATTCCCACAATGGTGTAGTCAGAACAGCACCGAATACAAATAAGATAGCTGTTACTACAGGTATATTTCTATATGGTGATTTCATGTTTCCTACCATCCCTTGACCTAAACAAGCGAATCATTAACTGGTAGCTATGCCTATTACAGTCAAATCCCACGTTGCGAAAGCAACCTAACATAGAAAGTCTGTACATATCAAGTTCCTGTTGATCCGCGAGACGTTCCGTTTTAGCATATAACTGACTTATGTATTCTTGTGTGCTTTATGCTCTGTTTTTTCTTTCATTTCTTTTACGACCCTTTACTAATAGAGATTAAAGAAACTGCACACCTGTTCCCTTATTTTCTTTTTTTACTGTTCATCCAACAACAAAAGATAGGAAGGATTTGGCATTTCTAAGGTATATTGCTTCAGTCGGAATTGGACATTTCCTGAATTTGAATTAGTATGCAGTTCAAAGAAAGGAAGTGAACATGTCAAACAAACGCAAAAAGTACTC
>JBARRE010000227.1:0-9032 GCA_049644065.1 Sedimentisphaerales bacterium
CGATGTGTTCTATGTTGCCGGCTTTCCCGGATTTGCTTTTCCGGAGGGCCTTGTTCCGGGTACGACGTACTATTGGCGAATCGACGAGGTCAATGACGCCGAGCCGAATAGTCCCTGGAAAGGTGATATATGGAGCTTCTCGATTCCACCAAAGATCGCCTACAGTCCCGTCCCGGATGATGGCGCCGAGTTTATACCTACGGATGCAACACTGACATGGACGGCAGGCTTCGGAGCAAAATTGCACTATATATACTTCGGCGAAGATTTTGACACTGTAAATAATGCTACCGATGGAGAACCCTTAGGAGTTGCAAGCTATAGTCCCGGCCCACTTCAATTAGCCAAGACTTACTACTGGCGGGTAGATGAGTTCGACATCGTTGACACTTATAAAGGAGATGTCTGGAGTTTCACTACCGAGGGCGCCGTCAGTGGTCCGAATCCGGCTAATGGCGCTGTGGACGTAAAGCCGACAGTGGTTCTTAGCTGGGTAGCGGGAGCTGTTGCCGCTTCGCACGAGGTGTATTTCGGTACGGATGCGGATGCTGTAAAGAATGCAACGACAGCCTCGCCCGAATATAAGGGGCCAAAAGCACTTGGCGAAGAGAGCTATGATTCCGGCAAACTTCTGTTGGAAACGACGTACTACTGGCGTATCGATGAGGTCAATGGTGTCAGTCCCGATAGTCCCTGGGCCGGTAACGTCTGGAGCTTTACTACAGGTGGTTTCTTTGTCATAGACGACTTCGAGGATTATGACGTAGGCAATAATGAGATATGGTGGGCATGGAAAGATGGGCTTGGCTACGCTGCACATGATAACGAACCGGCCTATCCCGGCAACGGGACCGGCTCGATGGTAGGCGATGAGACTACTGCTTCTTATACTGAAGAGACCATTATCCACGGGGGTAATCAGTCGATGCCGTTCTTTTATGACAACAACAAGCAGGGCTATGCCAATTATTCAGAGGTAGAGCTGATGTTGGATGTTGTACGTAACTGGACCGAGGAAGGTGTTGCCGAGTTGTCGATATGGTTCCGCGGTAATGCAGCGTCCGTTGGCAGCTTTACAGAGGCGCCGGTCGGCACTTATACGATGACCGCCTCTGGTGCCGATATCTGGAACGATGCCGATGAGTTCCACTACGCCTTCAAGACACTCACCGGCGTCGGTACGATCGTTGCGCAGGTGCTCAGCGTCGATAATACGGACCCATGGGCCAAGGCAGGTGTGATGTTCCGCGATACACTGGAGCCGGGCTCGAAATTTGCAGCAGTATACATCACGCCCGGCAGTGGATGCAGATTCCAGGCACGGGTGGATGCCGATGCCGCTGCTACAAGTGACACCTCTGTTGTGACAAGTGAGCAAACGGCAATTACCGCACCGTACTGGATTAAGTTAGAGCGTGACTTTGCGGGCAACTTCAGAGGCTACTATTCGTCTAACGGGTCAACATGGCAGCAGATGTCATGGGGCGCACAGAATATCTCAATGGGCTCGAATATCTACATCGGCCTGGTAGTGACATCACATAATGCGGCTGCTACGTGCGAGGCCAAATTCTCGAACGTCACGATTACCGGCACGGCCGGCGCTCAGTGGACGAACCAGGACATCGGCATCGCCAGCAACGCCGCTGAGCCGCTTTACGTAGCGGTATCCAACAACGCCGGTGTGCCTGCTGTAGTAGTTCACGATGATCCGGCCGCAGCAACGATAGACACCTGGACTCAGTGGATTATCCCGCTCCAGACTTTTGCAGACCAGGGTATAAGCCTAACCAACGTTGACAGGATCGCGGTTGGCATGGGCACCAGGGGTAATATGACGGTGCCCGGCGGTTCAGGTAAGATGTACTTTGATGATATCCGGCTGAATCGGCCAATGGATATTGCTGCGGAGTAAACACAGTTTAACTGGATGACAATCAGATTTTGCATTGATTCGGGGCCTATACCGATTGGTTCAGTATAGGCCCTTTTAATTATTGGGTAGGGGGGAAAGGGTGCCTGGTTGGCGTTTACGTAGAAAACCTTGCCATTTGGAGTTTTCTGTTGTATTTTTATAAGGCCAATGGAAACGAAAGTATTAAAACTTGATGCTGCAAAGATTGACTCAGCGAAAATCAACGAAGCTGCTACGCTCATTGATTCTGGCGGGCTTGTGGCGTTTCCTACTGAAACTGTCTATGGAATTGCCTGCCGGATCAAAATTGATTCGTTGGACAGGCTCGATGATATTAAAGGCAGATCTGCAGGTAAATACTACACATTGCATATCGGTCGAAAGGGCGATGTCGAAAAATATGTACCAACCATCGGACTCATGGCTCAAAAACTGATTCAAAACGCCTGGCCGGGCCCTTTGACCGTAGTATTCGAGTTGGGCCGGAAGGACATAGACAAACAGCAAAATAATCTCGAAAGGGAAGTTTTTGAAAGCTTGTATAAAAATAATTCCATAGGTATTCGCTGTCCGGACAATCTAATAGCCTCAATGTTGTTGCAGCAGACGAGCAATCCTGTGGTTGCACCAAGTGCAAACATAACGGACCGTCCGCCGGCGGTCCAGGCCGATCAGGTTCTTGATCAGTTATCAGGTAAAATTGAGTTGCTGCTGGACGCAGGTCCGTGTAAATACAAGCAAAGCAGTACGGTTGTTAAAATAGGCAAAAAGGGCATGGAGATGTTGAGGCCCGGTGTATATTCACAGGCGGAATTGGAAACGTTATCGCAGATTCAGTTTTTGTTTGTTTGTACAGGCAATACCTGCCGAAGCCCGATGGCTGAGGGAATATTTCGAAAATATTTGGCAGAAAAATTACAATGCAATGTTGACGACCTCGACAAAATGGGTTATAAAACAAAATCGGCTGGCATTATTGGTTCAGTTGGTTTTCCTGCAAGCGCTGAAGCGGTAGCCGCTTGTGCCGCTATGGAAGTAGATATAAAAGCTCATAGGAACAAAGCATTATCCAAAGAGCTTATCGAAGAAAGTGACATTGTATTCGCAATGGAGCAGATACATCGGGACAGAGCTATTGCTCTTGATTCGAGGGCGGCGGAAAAGTGTCTGCTGTTAGCGGGTAATACGGGAATTCCTGATCCGATAGGTCATCCTCAACAGTTTTATAGTAATTGTGCGAAACTAATTGAAAGAGTCGTACAAATAAGGATTGGTGAGCTTGAGATATGAAAATAGCAATTGGAAGTGATCATCGCGGCTACGATATCAAACAGCAAATCACGGCCATAGCTACGGAGATGGGCCATGAGTGTATTGATGTCGGCACCAGCGACAACAATCCCGTTGATTACCCTGACTTAGCGTATTTGGCAACAACGGCAGTATCCAACAAGGAGGCCGACAGAGCTATTCTAACCTGTGCAACCGGGATCGGAATGAGTATGGCTGCCAACAAAGTAAAAGGAATCAGGGCTGCCCTGTGTCACGATGAATTAACTGCTCAGATTTCGCGTGACCACAACGATGCAAACGTCCTGTGTTTGTCGGCAGACCAGATTGGAGTTGTATTACTGCGAAAAATGGTAGAAGTCTGGCTTAGCACCGAATTTAGCGGCGGAAGGCACGAAAGAAGAGTAAGAAAAATAGAAGCCATCGAAGAAGGCAAAGATCCCAGAGACATTTAGGATGGCCGACTTATAGCGGATATTTAGGGTGGGCAGGGAGGCCTGCCCTATAATTCTTCTCCTTGCAAGAGCTTGTGAATATTGAGCCGATTACAGGCCGAAAGCTGAGGAAGAATGTTGCGGCTTAAGACACAACGGCGTTAGAAGACACAACGGCGTTAGACCTTGGCGGCGACTCGTTTAGGCTTAGTCGGGATGGTTTTTAGTGCCGCCTTGATTCTTTCTTTGCCTGCCTGGGTCTTGCGGCTTAACTTTTCTGTGGGACTGCTGCCTATCGCACGCAATTTGCTGTATCTGTTATCGAGCAGATTTTCAATCTTTGTCCGCTTCAGATCCCGCAGCGTTTTTACGATATATTTCTCGACGTTATAGACGGTATCGTGAAGATTACGATGAGCGCCACCGAGCGGTTCAGGGATTACGGCGTCAACCAGGCCGAGCTTATGCAAATCCTTGCTGGTCAATTTAAGTGCCTCGGCGGCTTGTGGGGCCTGTGAACCGTCACGCCACAAAATGGCGGCGCAGCCTTCCGGCGATATTACCGAATAGTACGCGAATTCAAGCATGGCCAGCCTGTCACCGACGCCGATTCCGAGAGCGCCGCCGGAACCGCCTTCCCCAATGACGATACAAATGATCGGCACCTTGAGTCGGGGCATCTGGCTAAGGTTGACAGCGATTGCCTGAGCCTGACCTCGCTCTTCGGCGCCAATGCCCGGATAGGCGCCCGGCGTGTCGATGAGTGTGACGATGGGAATGCCGAATTTTTCGGCAAATTTCATCTTGGCCAACGCCTTGCGATATCCCTCCGGATTCGGACATCCGAAATTACAGGCAATCTTCTGCTTTGTGGTTTTGCCTTTATTTTGGCCGACGATCAGCACTTTTTCCCTGCCGATCTGGCCAAGGCCTGTTATGATTGCTTGATCGTCACCGAAGTTTCTGTCGCCGTGCAATTCGCGAAAATCCTTTACCATTACGTTAAGATAATCGGACAGAAGCGGCCTGTTCGGATGGCGCGCCACCTGAACGGTTTGCCACGCCGTAAGATTCGAATAGATTCGTTTTAGTTCGGCGACCTGCTGTTGCTGGAGCTGGCGTATCTCGGAAGAATAATCAATGCCTTTTGTAGAGCTGAGTTTGCGTAGCTCATTCATCTGGCTATCAAGATGAGCAACTTTTTCCTCGAAATCGAGGTGGTCGCTATTGCTTAGACTACTATTATCTGGCATTTTAGCTATTTTAGTATCTCGTTTTGCCATAATAAAACGTGACGAGAGTATATCACGATCAGGGCGAATTTTATCTGAAAGACAGAATATTAACATTTTAATCGCACAAATCAAAGAAAAAAATTGACATCTGTAGAGCCTTACAGTACTTTTTAGCAAAATCTATTCTGGAGCATATTTTCGTAAGGTCTTGTATATGAAGAACTTAAGGCAAGTAACTGTTGTAGGGTTGGGTCTTTTAGGGGGATCTATTTCTTTAGCAGTTTTACGTTCTTATGCCCGGGTCAAAGTCGTAGGTTATACGCACCGCTGCTCCACCCGCGCTAAAGCCAGAGAATTAGCAGTGGCAAGCGAAGTCGTTGACGATATGTGTCAAAGCGTCTCCGATTCAGACCTTGTTATCCTTGCTACGCCCTTATGTACGTTTGAGAAAACCTTCGCCAAGATTGCCGATGCACTCCCGGACGGTTGTATTGTTACTGATGTCGGGTCGACAAAGGTTCTTCCGCACCGCTGGGCGGCCGGGAAGCTGCCGAAGAAGGTTCACTATGTCGGCTCACATCCGATTGCAGGCTCAGAACAAAGAGGCGTGGAATTCGCAAGAGATGACTTGTTCGACCAGGCGATGTGCATCTTGACAACGACTGAAAAAACGAATCGCCGGGCGGTGCAAGTCCTTAAGAAGTTCTGGTCGGGGCTCGGATGTTTTGTTAAAGTGATGAAGCCGATCGAGCACGATAAAGTCTTTGCCAAGGTAAGCCATCTGCCGCATTTGATGGCCGCGGCATTGATTAATGCCAACAGCAGCAAAGATTTGGAATTTGCAGGTAAAGGTTTCATGGATACATCGAGAGTAGCATCAGGGCCGGCGAATATCTGGGCTGACGTACTGCTGACAAATGCATCCAACGCCACCAGGGGTATCGACAAGGTCGTTACCGAACTAAAGAAACTACAAAAAGCTATCAAGAACGAGAATAAGGGGGAAATCGAAAAGCTGCTCGAAAAAGCGAGAGACAAACGGGTGGAACTGATCAATTACAAGATTAAGAAGAAGGAAATGATATCGTGAAACAATGGCGTGTTGAGGTCTTTAATCGGTCGGATTTTTCGGATGTACAAGGTAAGAGCGTTCTGGAGGATATCCAGGAACTGGGCATCAATTCCGTGCAGGCGGTTCAGTCGGCGAAGGTCTTTCTTATCGAGGCGGACTTCGACAAGGATTTTGCCCGGCGTCTGGCGCGCGAGCTACTGGCCGATCCTGTCTGCGAAGAGTATTATGTCGGCAGAAGCGGCCCGCCGGCCGGCCTGGCAAAAGCAACGCTCATCGAGGTACACCTGAAAAGCGGCGTCACCGACCCGGTCGCCGAATCTGTCATGGCGGCGATTGCCGATATGGGGGTCAAAGCCCACAACGTCCGAACCGCCCGAAAGTATGTCCTGCTTGGTGAGATTACACAACGCCAGACCGATACGATTGCGAAGAAAATTTTAGCGAACGATTGTATAGAAGATTGCGTTATCGGCAACGAGGCCGAGCCGCCAAGCCCGCATCTGAAACCATACGAATTGCAGATCATTCACTGGCCCATACGCGACCTTGACGATGATGCTCTGGTTGCTCTGAGCAAGGAAAAAGACCTGTTTCTGAATCTCATCGAGATGCAGACGATCCAGAAACATTATCAAGAACTTGGCAGAGAGCCCACCGATATTGAGCTGGAATCGATAGCCCAGACCTGGAGCGAGCACTGCGTCCATAAGACGCTCAAAAGCTCTGTCGAATTGTCAATCGATGGTGAGCAGGTGCTTTTTGACGATTTGCTTAAAGAAACCGTATTCAAAGCCACTAAACAGCTCGATAAGGACTGGTGCATATCTGTCTTTGCCGATAACGCCGGAGTGGTGGAATTCGACGAGGACTCGGCGGTTTGCTTCAAGGTCGAAACCCATAACCACCCATCGGCGCTCGATCCTTACGGCGGCTCGGCCACAGGCATCGGCGGCGTGATTCGTGATCCCATGGGAACCGGCATGGGCGCCAGGCCTATTGCCAATACGGACATCTTTTGCTTCGGCGAGCCCGGCAAGAAGCTCGAAGATATCCCCAAAGGAGTCCTGCATCCGAGACGAAGTATGAAAGGTGTTGTGGCGGGCGTTCGCGACTACGGCAACAGAATGGGTATCCCAACAGTCAACGGAGCGATTTATTTCGACGACAGATACCTGGCCAATCCGTTGGTCTATTGCGGCAACATCGGCCTGATGGACAAGAAAAAGTGCTTCAAGAATCCGCAAAGTGGAAACCTGATCATCATGGTCGGCGGCCGCATCGGCAGGGACGGGATACACGGGGCGACTTTCTCAAGCGGCCAAATGACGCACGAGCACGAGACGGTCTTTTCCCACGCCGTGCAAATCGGCAATCCGATTACGGAAAAGAAAATGCTGGATGTCCTGATCCAGGCAAATGAAGCCGGATTGTATGAAGCAATCACTGACTGTGGAGCCGGTGGTTTGAGTAGTGCGGCGGGAGAAATGGGAGAAGAACTCGGCGCGGAAATCGACCTGGAAAAAGCACCGCTGAAATATGCCGGTCTGAACTATACTGAAATCTGGATCAGTGAAGCACAGGAGAGAATGGTCATCGCCGTGAAGTCGGAGAAATTAGAGGCCATCACGAAACTCTTCGATGACGAGAATGTGGAGTCGACCGTCATAGGTAAATTCACCAGCGATAAGAAATTGAAGCTGCGATACAACGGCCGGCAGGTCGGCGAGCTGGATATGGATTTTCTGCACCACGGCGTGCCGAAATACTCCCGCAAGGCGGTCTGGGTGCCGCCTAAGCTGTCTGAGCCGAGCGTGCCCGAAAAGGACAACTATAACGATGAGTTGTTGCAGATTCTCTCGTCTTACAACGTGGCCAGCAAGGAATGGGTCATTCGTCAGTATGACCATGAGGTGCAGGGCGGCTCGGTCGTTAAACCGCTGACAGGCGTGGCTAACGACGGGCCGAGTGATGCAGCGGTGATTCAGCCGAAGCTCAATTCGAACAGAGGCCTTGCGATTAGCTGCGGGATGAATCCGCTTTACGGCGACATCGACCCGTACTGGATGGCGCTTGCCGGGATTGAAGAGGCGATCAGGAATCTGGTTTGTGTGGGCGGCCGGGCCGACAGGATTGCTCTGCTGGATAATTTCTGCTGGGGTGACTGCACCAGGCCGGAGACTCTCGGCCCATTGGTGCGGGCGGCACAGGCCTGCTACAACGGCGCGATGGCCTTCGAGGCTCCGTTTATCTCCGGCAAAGATTCGCTGAATAATGAATTTGCGTGCGAGGACGGCACGCAGATATCCATTCCGTCGACGCTTTTGATAAGCGCAATGTCAATCGTTGACGACATCAACAAGTGTGTCACGATGGATGTCAAGAAGGCTTCGAATTTGCTGTTTATCGTTGGCGAGACGAAAAACGAATTAGGCGGCTCGCACTATTATAAGATTAACGGCCACATCGGAGCCAACGTGCCCAAATTAGACCTCGGGAAAGCCCCTAAAATCGCCGCGAAAATTTCCGCCGCGATAGCCAGTGGTCTTGTAGCCAGTTGTCACGACTGCTCCGAGGGCGGCCTGGCTGTGGCGCTCGCGGAGATGGCCTTTGCCGGCGGGCTCGGGATCGAGGCGGACTTGCGCGGCCTGCCGAGCGGCAAAGATTGCAGCCGGGCCGATGTCCAACTGTTCAGCGAATCGAATTCTCGATACATTGTGGAAGTTGAGCCGGACAAATATGACGCGTTCGCCAAAATGATGCTCAATCTGCCGTTCGGCCAAATCGGAAAAGTGACAGAAGAAAAAACGCTCGTCATCAAAGCACAAGATGGCGAAACCGTTATCGAAACGGACGTCGAGACACTAAAGCAGGCGTGGCAGAAAACGTTTGACTGGTAGTGAAAACAGGAACGAAGAATCAAGGGAAGGTAAAAAGGCAAGAGATGGGAGAAGTAAGGGCAATAGTTTTGCGGGCCGCGGGAATCAACTGCGATATAGAGACCGAATATGCGCTGGAGCTGGCAGGAGCCCGGGCACAGCGTGTTCACATAAACAGAATCATTGAGGATAAAACTTTGCTGGACGAGT
>JBARRE010000228.1:0-5311 GCA_049644065.1 Sedimentisphaerales bacterium
GAGCAACGCAGCGATGAGAACTGAAATCACAGTCAAATAGAATTTCTTTCCAATACTGAAATGTCTATAGCGTATATTCATGGCTAAGGCTCATCCTTGTCTGTCACACAATCCGGCCCTTAATCAATCAGTGTCTTTCGGCTCCTGCATTTCTATAGGCGGTTCCAGCAGCTTTTTCAACCGCTCGTCTTTCGCCCGTTCATAGACAATCTCACCGGCAATCATGACCTGATCGACCCAACTTTGCGCATCCAGCGGATCGCCTGTCAGGAAGAGTAGGGTTGCCTCTTTTCCCGTTTCGATGCTTCCGAGGCGGTTATCGACACCGATGAACTGCGCGGGATAAAGCGTGATGGATTTCAAGGCCTCTTCCCGCTTCATTCCATGCTTGACCGCTGTTGCCGCCTGATACCAGAGATAGCGTCTGCCGTATTGCGAAGTATCGGTTTGGAAAGCGAACTTCACACCGGCCTTGTGGAAAATCATCGGGATAACCTTCATCTCTTCTTCATTGGTCTTCTCGTTGGTTTCCCAGACGATAAGCTGAGAATCCAAAACGACAGGGAGCTTGCTTTTAGCGATCAGTCCGGCGGCTTTATAACAATCCGGGCCCAATACCAACACGGTATTTAGCTCATGTGTTTTCTGTATCTCAATGGCTTTTGGCACATCGGCGGCCCGGTCACAATAGATAAATGCCGTGAGCTTTTTGTTTAAAAGATCGACCATCGATTGTTTGGTCACGTCGATTTCTTCGTCAAAAGGCTTTTTCTCTTCTTCGGCATCCGCTTTTCGCTGCTCGTATTCTTCAAGGTAATCTTTCAGGTCGGACACGTATCTTCTGAATCGCTGCATGTGCCCCATACGGCTGGTGTTTTGGCTCGGTTGTAATGAGATTTTCAAACCGGCATATCGTTTGATGAGCATCGCTTCGACGGTTCGGCCGTAAGGTTTAACGATGGTTCCCGTACCGCCCAGCAGCGTATTGTTGCCGGGCAGGACGAGCATTGCCACGACGCCGTCGCGCAGCGAGTCTTCGAAAAAAGTGCTGATCGGATCGATTGAATCGAACGTCGAAATAAAAGGCACTTCCGGCATGTTCTCATTTGCCCGGTCCAGACCGCTCGATGTGTGAGCCATCACGAAGCCGGGCATGACCACCTTGTCCTTCGCTTCGATAACAAAGGCATCCCAGGGAATTTCCACATCGGTCCCAACGGCCTTGATCGTTCCGTCTTCTATTAAAATCACGCCGTTTTTAATATCCTTGCCGGCGATGGTAATGATCCGGCCTGCTTCAACAGCAAGTTTCTTACGAACCGGCGCTGCATACGTTATCGAGCTGGTGACAAATGCAATCAAAAAAATCGAAACAAATGTTATATGAGACCTGGACTTCATGACGTCTCTCCTCAGTCTGCTGTAAAGACAGTTTTACCGTTTAGAATGACTTTTTCTACACGTGTTGTCACATTCAGTGGATCGCCGCTGAGAACGACAATGTCGGCATCCTTTCCTTTTTCAAGACTCCCCACCCGATCGGCGACGCCGAGTATTTCAGCAGGGGTGATTGTGATGGCTTTCAGTGCTTCATCGCGGTCCATTCCGTGCCGAACGGCAAAGGTCGCCGCCGTTAAGATGTCGATTGACCCGGTTTGCCCACCCGACGACAAAGCCACTTTGACGCCGGCTTCGGCCAAAATTCCGGCATTGTTCCAGTTCACTTTTCTGCCTTCGCGGTACTGGCCCATATTCCCCGGATAGTAGTAGAAGGGTCCCAATACGACTGGGATTTTCCTTTCGGCCAACTGCCCGGCGACTTTGTAGCCCTCGGTGCACTCCTGAAGGATCAACTTCAAACCATATTCATCAGCGACCTTCAGGGCGGCACGAATCACGATCGCACGGCGGGCGTTAACGTGAATGGGAATCTCATCCTTCAACGCCGCCGACAATATGGCCAGATTCGGGTCTTCGGTTTGTCCGGAATCCGCCTGCTGCCGGGCATCGAAGAAACTCTTGCGGAGCATCCAGATAATCGCCATCCGTGTCCCCGGCCGTCGATAATAGAAGTTGGTCGCTGGTTCCCTTCTCGGGATGCGATTGCCCTGGGTCGAATCCAAATCCATGACAATCCTCAGTGCCGCCTCGTCCTTGACGATCATCTGCTGGGGAATTTTGCCTGCCGGCTTGACGACAACACCCAGGCCCCCGATGACATTCTGCCAGCCCGGAGAGACAAATAATGTCGTCACCCCTGTCTGAACGACGCGCTTGAGAGCCTTGCTCTGTGGATCCAGGGCGTCTGACATCCGAAGCGTCGGCGTTATCTCGCTGGACTGCTCGTTCAGATCTCCGCGAATCGGCTGTACGGCGCTGGCATCTACAAGCCCGGGCATGACGACGCTCTTGCCGACATCAATCACGGCAGCGTCTTCGGGAATCTCAATTCCCGTGCCGATATCTACAATCTTTCCGTCTTCGATCAGGATGACACCATCCGTAATCGGCTCGCCCGATATCGTCAGAATCCTGCCGGCCTTGATAGCTGTGACCTCCGCCCGGCCGGGCGCGACAAACGCCGACACAAGCAGCAGAAAAGTCAGTAAAATGACGTAGATTCTCATTCTTCCTGCCTTTGATATACAATATTGCCATTGATCATGACCATCTCAACGCTGGATGTCAGTTGGAGCGGGTCACCGTTGAGAATCACGAGGTCGGCGTCTTTGCCTTCGGAGATGCTGCCGAGACGGTCGGCAACGCCGAGGATTTCCGCGGCATTAATAGTCAGGCTTTTTAATGCCGTCTCCTTATCGAGTCCGTACTTCGCGGCGAGGATTGCCGAAGTCCTCAGATCGCATAAATCGGTCTTCGGGGCCAACGATGCGAAGGCGAGCTTGACGCCGCTTTTGGCTATCCTGCCGGCGCGTTTCAAATCCTTATCCTTGCTGGAAAGAAGCAGCGGAGGATATATGACGGGCAGATTCCGCTTGGCAATCATATCCGCAACTTCGTCGCCCTGCCCTGCCGCAACGAGAACCGCATTCAAATTGTATTTATCGACGATTGCCATAGCAGAAGCAATCTCATCGACAGTGTGCGCCCAAATATACGCCGGCAAGTTTGCGTCCACCACGCGTTTGAGGACTTCACGTCGTGGATTGAACGAGTCGCCCTTATCCGCCTTCGCCTGGTCCAGCTCCTCTTTGATCAACGCCACCAGTCCGGTCCGTGACGTCGGCTCGCGGTCGAACATCAGGGCCTGATTCATCAATGAAAATTCAACGCCGGCCGTGCGTTTAAGCACCCAGCCGTTCGCCTTGCTTGTATCCAGCTTCACGACGGCCGACTGACCGCCGACGGGATTCCTGTAACCCGGCGCCAGCAGGATGGTTGTCACGCCGGAGCTAAGGGCTTTCCTGACGTCGTCGGCCTGCGGATTGAAGGCATCGAGAATCTGCATGTCGGCAGCGACGGCCGCGATAGTCTCATCCATCTCGCCGAGAATATCCAGCGACAAGCCGATATGGCAATGGGCATCGATCATACCCGGCATCACATTCTTGTCCGACATGTCCAGGACTTTGGCGCCCTCCGGGACATCCACATTTTCACCGACGGCTTGTATCTTGCCATTATTAACGATAATAACGCCGTTCGTGATTACGCCGTCCGTTAACGTCCAGATTTTGCCCGCCCGTATCGCAAGACTCTGCGGCTCGCCGCCGGAACTCGCCAGACAAAAGGAGCTGCTCAGTATAACCAGAAAGCTCAGAAATCTTCTCTTTTTCACTGCTGGTCTTTCCTTTCAAAAACAGTTTTGCCTTCTATCAAAACCATTTCGATTTGGCTGAGTGAATCCAACGGATGGCCGCTTAGGATCACGACGTCGGCATCTTTGCCCACTTCCAAGCTGCCGATTCGGTCCGCCACGCCGAGGATCTCGGCGGGGGTCAATGTCACAGCCCGCAGCGCCATATCTCTGTCCATGCCGTTCGCTACTGCCATCGCGGCCGCCAACGCAATGAATTTCGAGCTTGCACCGTCCCGGCCCGAGACACCCAACGCCAGCTTGATGCCTTTCTCCGATAAGATCGCGGCATTCCGGATATCATGGTGACGGTATTCCAATCTGGGCATGTCGGCGAAAGACGTTGAGACAGGCCCGAGAATGACAGTTGCTTTACGCCGGGCAATCTCCCCTGCTACCAGATAACCCTCGGTACATTTATCCAGAATCAGCGTGAAACCAAACTCATCCGCCAGTCGCAGCGCATTGAGGATATCCGTGACACGGTGAGCCTCGATCTGGAGCGGAATTTCTTTGCTCAGAACCTTTGCAAGGACTTCACGAGTAGGATCGGGGCCGAACCGGGCCGGCCTTTTGGGCTTGTCAGCTTTTTCTGCCGGGTTTGCTTTCTTTTTCTTATCGTACTCAGCTCTCTTCTTATTGTATTCGGCCAGCTCTCGCTCGTACTTTTCCTTATTGTGTATGTATAATTTCGTCTCAAGCAGTGCTTCGCGAATAGATGAATAATCCGCCAGACGCCCGAGCGATGAGGATTCGTTATTTGCAGAGACGCCAATAGCCGCCTTTATCGCAATGTCGCCCTTCAACAACATCTTGCCGACATCCTTCAAGCCGTTGAGTTTCAAAACCGCGCCGCTGCCGCCGATTAAGCTGCGACTGCCAGGCGAGATATAGATGGCCGTGACACCTTGCGCCGACACTTCCGGAGCCTCTTTGACGAACGGATCAAGCCCATCGAGGATATTCAACTCGGACGCAATTGAGCGGCTCTCATTCAGCTCGCTGTCAATGACAAACAGCCGGGATTGAGCATCAATCAGCCCCGGCATGACAAATTTACCGCTTGCATCAATTATCCGAGCGTCCTCGCCGACAGCGACGTTCCGCCCGAGTGCGGCAATCTTTCCGTCTTTTATAAGGATCGTGCCGTTTTCTATCGGGGCGTCACTTATCGGGAGAATGGTGCCGGCTTTGATCGCGATTTTCTGCGCACTGAACGCACCGGCGGAAAGAAACGGTAAGAACAAAGATGCAAGAACGACAATCCTTTTAATGCCTTTCATCTTTTTTTCCCACAAAGATATCTGTTTGACTCCTTTTATTAAAACCTATCGGTTGTGTCAAAAGAATTTCTTCAAAATAATCGCAAAAATTACAGGGCCACATTGACTATATTGTGACTATTGAAGCGGAAGGTCAGATAGTTTATAATAAGAGTAAAGAACACCGAGCCGCCGAAAGCTTAACAGCAGAAGGCGGGCCGGCAACAATTTTCGA
>JBARRE010000229.1:0-7657 GCA_049644065.1 Sedimentisphaerales bacterium
CATGGACGAGACCTGAAAATATTCGATCTGCTGTGATATTTGTTCGCTACTGCCGTAAAAGTAACGGGGCCCGTATCGAATGATTCGATACAGGCCCCGGATTGATGCTAATCTGTGGTTTTAACCACACAAACTAAATTGACACCTAAATCCTGACTTACACTACCGGTTCCGGTTCTGGTTCCGGTTCTGGTTCCGGCTCGGGCTCGGGTTCCGGCTCGAGTTCTTCCGGCAGCACATTCGACAGTAGAACAGCATCGATCATGTGGATCACGCCATTCGATGCCTCAATGTCTGTAACCGTAATTATAGACTTGTTGCCAAGATTGTCTGTAAGAACACCGGCGAACTGGTTAACGTTGCCGCCATTGAGCATTTCCATATGATCGACTGCCATAACATCAGCTAAAAGCAGGCGACCTCCGGTTGCGTGGTACAGCAGCAGATCTGTTAAAGCCTCCAGATTCAATCGCCCAATGTTCTCGGCCGTCAACTCCAACTTCAGCGCGGCGAAGGCATCGTCCGTTGGGACAAAGACTGTCAAATTATCTTCGCTGCCCAGCCCGTCGGCCAGATCGGCCGCCAACACGGCCGCGATGAACGTGTCGATAGTCCCTGCGAGATCACCTTCTGTGTTGAGCAACACGGCTACATCCAGCAGGTTTGGCTCCGGCACCGGTTCCGGCTCGGGCTCAGGCTCGGGCTCGGGTTCCAGCGCTGCCAATGAGAAGCTCCATACAGCGCCTGTGGCTGTGTTAGGAGGATTCATCTCATCGACACGCCAGTAGTAAGTCATTCCTGCTTCGAGCGGACCAGGATCAAAGGTCATGGTCGGCAGTGGAGCCCCTCCGACGGCCTCGGCGACAGCGTTAGGATCGTCGCCGAAATAAACCGTGTGCAGCTTAGCACCCAAACCTGCCGTCCAGCTAAGTACAACAACAGCATCCGAAGCGAGTTCCTCGCCGTCGGCCGGGCTGGGATCGTAGGCTGTCTCGGGCGCGACCATAACGCTCCAGACAGGACTTTCGTGGATCGTGAGTCCGTCGGTCTCGACCTCAACGATTTGCCAGTAGTAAGTCGAACCGGGAACAAGACCGTCCGGGACAAGCCCTCCGGGCACGCCAATCTGAACAGTCGTTTCAGTCTGGCTACCCTGATACTCAAGTGCATCCGGGTCTGTTCCGAAGTACACATCGTGTATGCCCGCACCATCCCCGGCAGTCCAGCTTAATGCCGCAGATGTTGCCTTAACGATAGCACCATCCGCCGGGTCAGGAGCCGAAGCTTGACCAGATGGAGTCATAAAGCTCGACAAGGTTCCGACGAATATCGTACCATCAGCCTCGACGGCATCAACCTGCCAGTAGTACATAGCGGCATATGCAAGGCCACCTGGATCGAATGAGGTTTCGACCTGGTTGCCCATGAACTCCGGTGCATCCGAGGTACCGAAATACACATCGTACGAGGCGGCAGTAGCTCCAGCCTTCCAACTAAGGACCACATCCACGGGCACATCGGCTGCAAGATCGGCCGGACTGGTTTCTGTAGCTTCGCCAATCACGGTCGTAAAACTCTGGACAGCGCCGGCGTGTAAATTGCCGTCGGCGTCGATCTCGTCAATCTGCCAGTAATAGGTCGTACTGGGTGTGAGCCTCCCGACGTCATAGCTGGTCCCTGTTGTCGTATTCAGGAATGCCGGAGGACTGTCGGACCCTAAGTATACATCGCTTGAAACGGCACTGAATCCATGCGACCAGTTAAGAATGGTTTCCGGGCCGATATCGATAGCTCCATCAGCCGGGACAAGATCGACGGCAGCTTCACTGATTGCATCTATGTGCAGCAGCGGAGCTACCACGGCGCCCTCATCACCAGCTAAAGCACTTCGATTGTCTTCGGAGGGATTTGTCTCATCGTCTCTTACGAACAACATCAAAGCATTGCCTTGGGCCCATTCGTCCTGGCCGGTTATCTCTGCTATAATATCAGAGATATCCGGTGTCCTCGATTCGAGAGTCGCCTGACCGCTGGCCCACTCCGGTATATCCGTCCAACTGACCTCTGCGGTCGTTTTGGGCTCTCTCTCAGAGAAGTTTTCGCCGCTGCCAAGCCCCTCGGGATCCGGCTGCAGCAAACCATTAATGATGAGATTCACGGGTCCGCCGCTCAAGTTCTCGTTATCCGCTGTGAACTGAACATAGGCGCCTATCATGCCCGTTGGGACCATCATATCGGCAAAACGCAGGCCAATTACCTGCAAAGAGCTCGATCCGGTACCACCTTCCCATGGCATCTCAAGATCGCTGCTGCCCCTTGACTCTGCGCCATCATCAGCCTCTTCACCATAGGCGATGTGGTCTTCTCCATCATCGTTACCCTCAAGGATTATCTGATCTATCCCAACGTTTCCGGGAGCAGTTGAAAAGCTCCAGATATCGCCGGCTTCGATAACCATACCGTCCGCATCCAGAGCATCGACACGCCAGAAGTAAGTCTGGCCCAGTTCAAGGGCGACCTCAGCGGTTGCTGCGTCGGCTGCCAGGTTACTTTGATACGCTACAGCATTGGGATCGTTTAAATCGTCATAATTGTCGCTGAAGTACAAGTTCTGCGAATCTATACGTTCAGCAGTAACCCAGTTGATATAAAGAGGCGATTCAATGACCAGTCTCCAGGAATTCAAAGTCGTGGTGCCGGAGGCCCAGTCATCCTTAATCTTGAGCTTCCATGTGCCCTGAGCGTTTTTACCATCGAATTTCGACAGTTTGTCGCTCTCGGGCTTGAAGATTCCAGTATACGACCCGGAACCGTTCTGTATTGATGTGCCTGCTTCGTCATCAAGAATCGTATTCTTGAAGCCTTTGTCCCAGACGCCTACGTCAGTAAACAGTGCGATCTGCGTGCCATCGGGTCCTATGAGGTACACGTTCAGGTCGGCATTATTCCTGGATTGACTGATATCAAGCTCGACGTTGAGATCGGTGATTTTAAGTGAATCCGCCACGGTCAAAGAAGATGAAGCCTCGCCCGGGTCCGGAATACTCTTGGGCACGTCGCCGCTGATATAAGTGCTAAGCGGAGGCGTGGGAGAAAGCCCTGTGGCGCCATCAGCCGGAGACGGTTCGGTAGCAACCTTTACCAAACTGAGCAGGCCTGTTATATGCAGCGTAGGTGCGGCGTCCGCCTCACCCTCGTAAGATTCAGCCTCTCGAAGCCCTGTGGAGGGATTATCTTTGTCGTCCCTGAGGATCAGGACAATCGCATTACCGCTTGCCCAGCCCTCCTGATCGACGATCTCCTGGAGGATACTGGAGATGTCGGGTGTCTGGAATTTGGCGTTCTGCTCGGTCCAGGCCGGAACAGACCATTTAACCTGTGCTTTTGTTACGGCCCTGTCCGTTATATTGTTTGCAACGTCCTCAAACGCTGCGGCATCGGGGACCAGCTCGCCTTCGATGATAAGATTCACCGGGGCCTCGCTGCCCTCTTTATCGACCTTGTCCACCTCGACCTCTACATACGCATCAATGACTGGAGCGCTATTGTCAAGGGGAATGTTCACAAATCGCAAACCGACGACCTGCTCGTCTGTGGCCGGGTCTCCTGCGTCTTCATTAGCAATCTCGAGGTCGGTGCTGCCTATGTCCATATCACCGTCATCGAGATGTTGTTCGGCATCGTCACCACCGTTTGCGACCGGGATGTCGATTTCGCTGGCCAAGGCGATGTGCAGCAGCGGTGCGGCACTCTCCTCGCCATCGTAAGCTTCGGCCTCTCGAAGACCTGTGGAGGGATCATCCTTGTCGTCTCTTAAGATCAGGACGATAGCATTGCCGGGGGCCCAGTCTTCCTGGCTGATAATCTCCATGATAATACTGGAGATGTCCGGTGTCTGGAATTTGGCGTTCTGCTCGGTCCATGCGGGGATAGACCATTTCACCTGTGCCGCTGTCACGGCTCTGTCTGTTATATTGTTTGCAACGTCCTCAAACGCTGCGGCATCGGGGACCAGCTCACCTTCGATGATAAGATTCACCGGGGCATCGCTGCCTTGTTTGTCAACCTTGTCCACTTCGACTTCTACGTACACACCGGCGACCAAGGCGCCTTTGTCAAGGGGAATGTCAACAAAGCGCAATCCGATAACCTGCTCGTCTGTGGCCGGGTCTCCTTCATCTTCATGAACCAGCTCCAGATCGCCGCTGCCTATGTCCATATCCCCGTCATCGAGGTGTTGTTCGGCATCGTCACCACCGTCAGCGATTCTGATTTCGATCACTTCGCCGAAGGCAGCACCTGTACCGAACAGGCCCAGCACTAAAACAAAAGAAGTTAATACAATAAGTCTTCTAAACATCATAATCCTCCTCATCATAATAAAGTTTGAAATGTAACTGACCGAGAGCAATCCTTACTTTCTTGTTGGATCGTATCCGTACCTTACCTACCCATGATAAGATTTTGCGATCAGACACCACCTCCTTTCTTCACAAGTTAGCAACTAACATAAAAGTAAGGTTCGCAACTCTGAATCACACGAATTCAATGGTCGTGACTATACTTTAGTTTTTGCTACAGACTATCCTTTGGGGAGTTCAAAAACGAAAACAAAAAACTCACCTGTCGGAAAGTCTATACTCCTCATAATATACCCACTGAGACGGGTATATATTTCTAATTACCTATATTACCAGAAAACCGGCTATTTCGTCAAGAAAACTCTCCTGATTTTTTGCATATTTTTTGCTATTCCCACCTAAGTTGTTTTTTGAATAGAACTTATGGCTTATTGTATCGTCTCGTAATTAGCAGCAGTGTGCATTTTAAATGTCCTATATTAGGGATAATTATATGGATACGGCACATTTTTCGATAATTTGTGCTTGATAATGACAGGATTTGATAGCCGGCAGCGGCTGGGATTAAGTATCGTGCCCCCGGAATTCCCGTGTAAAACAACGGGGCCCGTACCGATTCGATACAGGCCCCGAATAGATGCTAATCTGTGGTTTTAACCACACAAACTAAATTGTTACCTAAATACTAACTTACACTACCGGCTCTGGTTCCGGTTCTGGTTCAGGCTCCGGTTCCGGTTCTGGTTCCGGCTCGAGTTCATCCGGCAGCACATTTGACAGTAGAACAGCATTGATCACGTGGATCACGCCATTCGAGGCCTCAATGTCTGTCACCGTGATCTTAGACTTATTGCCAAAATTGTCTGTAAGAACACCGGCGTACTGGTTAACGTTGCCGCCATTGAGCATTTCGAAATGGTCGACTGCCATAATATCAGCTATGAGCAGGCGACCTCCGGTTGCGTGGTACAGCAGCAGATCTGTTAAAGCCTCCAGATTCAATCGCCCAATGTTCTCGGCCGTCAACTCCAACTTCAGCGCGGCGAAAGCCTCGTCCGTCGGGACAAAGACTGTCAAATCATCTTCAGTGGCCATTCCGTCGGCCAGTTCGGCCGCTACGACACCCGCGATGAACGTGTCAATAGTCCCTGCGAGGTCACCTTCTGTGTTGAGTGACACAGCCACATCCAGCAGGTTCGGCTCCGGTTCCGGTTCCGGCTCGGGCTCGGGATCGGGTTCGGGTTCCGCTTCTGCCAATGAGAAGCTCCATACAGCGCCTGTGGCATCTCCCTCATCGACACGCCAGTAGTAAGTCTTACCAGCTTCGAGCGGACCGGGATCAAAGGTTGTGTCCGAAATTGGATCCGCTCCGACGGCCTCGGCGACAGCGTTAGGATCGTCGCCGAAATAGACCGAGTGCTGCGTAGCACCAAAGCCTGCCGTCCAGCTAAGTACAACAACTGCATCCGAAGCGAGTTCCTCGCCGTCGGCTGGGCTGGGATCGTAGGCTGTCTCGGGCGTGATCATAAAACTCCAGACAGGACTTACGTGGAGTGTTCTTCCATCGGCCTCGACCTCAACGATTTGCCAGTAGTATGTCGTACCGGGAACAAGACCGTCCGGGACAGGCCTTCCGAGTATGCCAATCGCAAGACTCGTTCCGGTCTGGCTACCCTGGTACTGAAGTGCATCCGGATCTGTTCCGATGTACACATCGTGCATGGCCGCACCTTGACCGGCAGTCCAGCTTAATGTCTTAGATGTTCTCTCAAGGATGGAGCCATCTGCTGGGTCAGGATCCGAAGCTTGACCAGATGGAGTCATAAAGCTCGACATGGTTCCGACGAATGTCGTACCATCGGCCTCGATTGCATCTACCTGCCAGTAGTACATAGCGGCATATGCAAGGCCACCTGGATCGAATGAGGTCTCGACCTGGTTGCCCATGAACTCCGGTGCATCGGAGGTGCCGAAATACACATCGTATGAGGCGGCAGTAGCTCCAGCCTTCCAACTAAGGACCACATCCACGGGCACATCGGCGGCAAGGTCGGCCGGACTGGGTTCTGTAGCCTCACCAATCACGGTCATAAAGCTCTGGACAGCGCCGGCGTGTAAATTGCCGTCGTCGTCGGTCTCGTCGATCTGCCAGTAGTAGGTCATGGTGGGTGTGAGCCTGCCGACGTCAAAGCTGGTCCCTGTTGTCGTATCCAGGAATGCAGGAGGACTGTCGGTCCCGAAGTATACATCGCTTGAAACGGCACTCAATCCATGCGACCAGTTAAGAATGGTGTTCGGGCCGATATCGATAGCTCCATCAGCCGGGACGGGATTGGTTGCAGCTTCATTGGTGTCATTGATATCCATAGTCGAGAAGCTCCAGATATAGGCTTCTCCTATCAGTATATCGCACGGGTCCAGAGAATCGACCCGCCAGAAGTATGCCTGGCCCAGGTCGAGATCTATCCCAACGCCTGAGACGTCTGCAGCCAGGTTACCTTGATATGCTGCGTCATTGGAATCGCTTACATCGTCAAGATTGTTGCTGATGTACAAGTCCTGCGAAGCAATATCGGCTAAAGGGGTCCAATTGATAATAATTGAAGATTCGATGACCAGTCGCCATGAATTCAAAGTCCCGGTACCGGAATTCCAGTCATCCTTAATCTTGAGCTTCCAGGTGCCCTCAGCGTCTTTACCATCGAAAGCCGATAGTTTACCCTCAGGCTTGAAGATTCCCGTAAACGATCCGGAACCGTCCTTTATTGATGTGTCTGCTTCGTCATCCAGAATCGTATTCTTGAAGTTTTCGTCCCAGGCGCCTACGTCAGTAAACAGCTCGACCTCTGTGCCATCGGGTCCTATGAGGTACACGTTCAGGTCGGCATTATTCTTGGATTGACTGATATCAAGCTCGATGTTCAGATCGGTGATTGCAAGTGAATCCGCCACGGCCAAAGAAGATGAAGTCTCACCCGGGTCCGGAATACTCTTGGGCACATCGTCGCTGATATATGTGCTAAGCGGACGCTTGGGAGAAAGCCCGGAAGCACCATCAGCCGGAACTGGATCTTTTGCTGACGGAGAAATCGCTTTTAATATGGCCGTACCCCACTGAGAGGCATCATTCCAGCCTTCTACAGTGGAAAATCCGAGCATCTTACCTTCGCGCGAATCACCGCCGTCGTCGTCGTCATTGTAGTAACAGTCAATACCGATCAAGTCACCAGCCTGGGGCGCTGCGCCCTGTATCGACAGCCAGGGCATCTTTATCTCGATACGCCAGCCGGTGTCGG
>JBARRE010000230.1:0-3623 GCA_049644065.1 Sedimentisphaerales bacterium
ATGTGAAGATGCCGGGTGGGAACTTATTAGTAGAAATCAGCGAGAGCGAAGATATATATATGACCGGAGCGGTCGAAGGAGTCTTCGAGGGTCGATTTCATCCTGACCTGGAGCAAAAGATTTTAAGAGACTCTAACAAAACCAAACTTGAAGAATAAGGAACCGCTTCGCGGGGCTATTTCAATAGATTCCTCGGCTGCGCTCGGAATGACAAGTTAGGTTTTGTTAGAGTGCCTAAGAATGAAATAATAATCTACGATGGGTGTGCTTCGGTGTGAGAATGGCAGATGACATGAAAAAAGCGGAATGGCCGAGATTAAGGCCTGCAAATAATAAAGATTGTGACAATATAGCCAACTTAGTCTACGGTATTCTAAGAGAATATGATTTGAAGCCGGACCCGGCGTGTACTGACGCCGACATCAAAGACATCGAATATTCCTATTTCGGACGAGGCGGGACATTTTTGTTGCTCGAAGCGGAAGATAGCTCGATCATCGGAGCCTACGGGCTATATCCGATTGACGAGCAAACGTGCGAACTGCGTAAAATGTATTTGCATAAAGCATACAGGAGAAAAGGGCTGGGCAAGTTCTTGCTGGAAGATGCGTTGTCTAAAGCGAGGCAGCTCGAGTTCGAAAGAATGGTTTTGGAAACTGCTTCGGTCTTAAAAGAAGCAATCGCTCTGTACGAGAGCTACGGTTTTGTCCAATACAATCCACAGCACATGTCAAGTCGGTGCGATCAGGCGTATTTGCTTGAACTAAGATAGGCACTCACTGTTCCAGCGTGCCACCGCCATAGCATAAAAGTCCAATTCGTTCGAATTCCGGAAGAAATGGTGAGCTTCTGATTAAGACTGTTGGAACTCATATTGGTCTTTGAAAGCCGTTTTGAAATTAAAAACATTGTTGAAGTCGTCTATCGAATCGGTCGGTTGCGCGCTCATCCACTCGTTTCGTATCATCAGCCAGACGATTTCGCCGAAATCACGAGTCGTTTTGATGCCCCATGTATTTAATACGAGCATCGCCAGTCTCCCCCATTTTTCGAGAGCCAGTTTTTTCAGCCCCTCGCAGAGCGTTTCGCCGCTGACGTGTTTTGGCTCGGTGGCGACGTTTTTCGCCGTATAGCCAAGTGCTTCATATACAAACCTGATCGCCTGAGCGCTGTATCGGCCATCCTCGGCGGCAATTTGTTCGAGATTTTTCTTCATTCCGGAAATCCACTCCTGTATTTCACAAGCTTTTCGGCTTATGATTCATACGAATATTTTGCAATCTCTATTCTAAAACTTATGTGGCCGGCAGTCAACTATATAAAGAGATTCTTGACGTGCGGGGGGTTGTAGTGGAGAATTCAATCATGGTCAATAAATGCTGTCGGTCAGGTTTTAATCAAAAAAATGCTTGAAAGGCAATATATCATGGTGAAAAAAATCCTTTGCTTAGCGCTATTGCTGGCCAGCCAAATCGGGTTGGCTCAAACCAGTGATTATTTTAACGCCCCCTTCGGTGAATTGCTCGCCGGTTCATCCGACAAGGTTGGTCTGTGGTGGGCCTCGTCCGGGTGGAAAATAAGCCGGGACAAATCCATGCCAGTGGAAAAGAGCGAGGTCATTATGATACACGCCGCCCGTAACGAAGCGGAGGCAGCGCAATTGGTCGTCCGGCCAACTGTGCCTCTGGGCGGCTTTACAGCCCGAGCCGGAGACTTGTCCGGACCTGGCGGGGCGGTTATCTCCTCTGAGAGCGTCGAAATCCTTAAGGTCAGGTATGTTAACGTTGAGCGGCCGACCGACAAAAGTTCCGTACCCGGTTTTTGGCCGGACCCGCTGCCTCCTTTGAAAGGTACTATATATCTGGAACCAAATCAGAATCAGCCGTTTTGGATTCGGGTCAAGGTGCCGCGAAGTGCTCCGGCTGGAATCTATACGGGCAGCATTAAACTACAAGCACAAGATTACAACGCCAAAGTTACGCTGCGCGTAGATGTCTATGATTTTGTTCTTCCCGACCGGATGACATGCACTACGGCCTTTGGCTTCTCGCCGGGCAATGTGTTTCGCTATCAGAAGCTGTCCGATGCCGAACAGAGACGGCTGGTGCTCGATAAGTACTGGGCCAGCTTCAGTGCCCACCACATCTCGCCTTACAACCCGGCGCCTATGGACAACATAAAAGTCACCTGGCCCGACATAAAGCCTCCGGCTCGCAAATGGGAAGGCGGAATCGAAGTTACTAACGAAAAACACGTCGGCAAACAATCGCTTTTGCTCTTCGATGATAAAAACGACCTTAATGTCACCGCCGCTTATAAGTTTCCGATTGAGATTCCGAAAGGGGGGTTGCGCCTGCGTTTCTCGTATAGAACCGCTCTACCCGAGTACGCATTTTTAGTGACACTCAACCACTATGATGCATCTGACAAATGGATTTACGGCGGCAATAACGATATCGGAATTGAAGGCTCCGGCCACTGGCAACAGTTCGACCGGCTCATCAAAACCTTCCCGAAAGGCGCCAAATCGGTTCGTCTGAATCTCCGGGCTGCGATGTGGACCGAGGCCGGCGAGAATACCGGGCTGGTCTGGTTCGATGATATTTCTTTGACAAATCCTTCTACGGGTGACGAACTCCTGGAGGGCGGCGACTTCGAGCCGCCGACACTTCCGCCTGTCGAGCGTGAGAAGCTCAAAGTCGAGCTGGATTTCTCAGACTGGGACAAGTCAATGGCACACGGAATCGACCATTACGGCTTCAACTCCTTTCGTTTGGGTATTCCCGGCCTGGGCGGCGGTACTTTTCACGCGCGCCGCGAGCCGGAGTTGCTTGGTTTTGGAGAAGATACGCCGCATTATAAGGTTCTCTTTAACTCCTACTGTACCCAAATCCAGGAGCATCTGCGCCAAAAAGGCTGGCTCGACGAGGCTTTTGTCTATTGGTTCGACGAGCCTGCGCCTCGGGACTACGAGTTTGTAATGAACGGTTTCCGCAAACTCAAGGAGGCGGCCCCCGGCATTAATCGCATGCTGACCGAACAGGTCGAGCCGAACCTTATCGGTGGGCCTGATATCTGGTGCCCGATCTCCGATCAGTACAAACATGAACCTGCCGAAGAGCGGCGCAAGCACGGCGAAAAGTTCTGGTGGTATGTTTGCACGGGGCCAAAGGCGCCATATTGCACTCTATTCATCGACCATCCGGGCACCGAGCTGCGAGTCTGGCTTTGGCAGACATGGCAGCGTAAAATCGACGGCATCCTTGTCTGGCAGACAAATTACTGGACCAGCTCCGCCGCGTATCCCGACTCCGAGCGTCCGCAGAATCCTTACGATGACCCTATGGGCTGGCGCTCCGGTTACAGCACGCCCAGGGGCGATAAAAAACCATGGGGCAATGGTGACGGCCGATTCATTTATCCACCCGAGGCCGCCGCCGATGCGCATCCGTCCGGGCCGGTTCTCGAAGGACCGGTTGACAGTATCCGCTGGGAGATGCTGCGCGACGGCATCGAAGATTACGAATACCTGGTTATTTTGAAAAAACTTATCGAAACCAACAAAGATAAAATCAATGCCGGCCGGCTTCGGACATACAATGCCCTGCTCGAAGTACCTCCGG
>JBARRE010000231.1:0-6123 GCA_049644065.1 Sedimentisphaerales bacterium
CAGGTATTCCTATTGATAAAGATAGTCCATATCGAGAAAAGGTTATTGAGGCTGCTTTAAAAGCTAGTCGAGATGATCATCGTTTTGTGCGCATAAGTTCTTTGGTTGCTTTGCGAAAATGGGGACCTGTTGATGATAGATTTTTTGATAGAATTACAGATTTTTTGACTGATTCTGCTGAAATGGTTCGATACAATACTGTTTTGTCTTTAGAGGATTTTGCTTCAGGTGTTAAAAATCCTTATCCTGCTTTTCAAAAAGCACTAAATAGTGATGATCCATTTGTAAGAGAAGCTGCTGCAAAGATTTTAATTCAGCATTTAGATGAAAAGGTAGTTGTTGATGAATCTAAAAAGATGGATAAAGATCAACAAGGAAGGCTGCGACAGTTAAGCAAAGATTTAAGCTCAGAGAATCCACAAACTCGTCAAGAAACTATTGATTTCTTAATTAAGATTGCAAGACCTGACATTGCTAACCTTTTTGTTCAATTACATGATTCAAATCCTAATAAAACGGTTTGGCCTCGAATGGTATTTAAGTGGATAGGTGATGCTACAGCGCAGGCGATCCCGCTTATTGTAAAAGATTTAGAAACAGGAGATGTTATGGCACGTGTTTCTGCGGCTAATAATTTAGGGGAAATAGGATTTGTTGCACAAAAGGCGCTTCCAGCATTAAATGAGTCAGTAAGGAATGATGTGTCTTCAGAAGTGCGCAAGGCTGCACAAAATGCTTTAAAACAAATCGAAATACCTCAATCAAGTGATGTAAAAGACAATAATGACAATAATAAAACAAAGGAAAAATAAAGGGGTCATTTTTATTTACGATTTTCGATTTACGATTATTTCTTTTTTTGACAGGATAACATGATAGATAATAATTTATTTTGTGTTAATCTGTGTTAATCCTTCGGCTTCGCTCAGGACGGCGTCTGCGGTTAAGCTATTCTTTAAATTGAGTACAGGTAACTTCTTATACAGACAGTATAATCATTGTAAGAACAGTAGAATATACCATGACCGAGTTGAATGAAGAAAAGCGGTTCAAGGGTGATATGTGTATGGGAATTATCTCTACAAAACACCGCTCTACAGAACTTATCGCGACGCCGGATCGTCTCATTCTAAAAGGTCCTCTAAGGCGTATGTATGAACTTGAAGCCGAAAACGTCGAACGAATCGAAAAAGCAGGAGTATATATATGGTTTCTTACAGGCTTGATCTTCGGCTCTATAAGGATTTATCATACCATCGAAGGTTATCCAAAACGTCTCATGTTTACAGCCTGGCGTGTTAAAGCAGATAAGCTTTTAGAAGAATTAAAGGGCCTGGGATATAAGATTAGAAAAAACTAGGGACAACCTTTGTCATTGACGATTTTCGATTGTCAATTTACGATTTGAGAGAGCTCAACCATAAAATGACTACTGATTGTTTTTTTAGGAAAACCAGGGATGGCCTCCTGGAAAATCGTGAGATTTCTCCCAAATTTCTATAAAATTGCAGTAACAAATTCCTTCTTTCGACGTCTATTTACATAGGATAAAGGCATAAAAACCAATATTTTTTCGTGATAATTATTTCGTCAGGGGCAAATGACCTTTGCTCATATAGGCTGTCCATTCTATCTAACGAAGAAAAATAAGGAGATTATTATGCAAAGAAAATTCCATACACCAATTTTAATTATGTCTTTTGTACTTATTGCTCATTTATGTCAAGCCGCTTTGCCGCAGTCTGCGGTATCTCGTCAAAACAAAGCTCCGGTTCATATCCTCGGCAGCGATAGTTTTATTCGGGATTGGCTTATCCTGGGCATGTTTCCCAACTCAAAATACACGCTTGATTCTCCAAATAGTGACTTTCATAAAGATTATCTTAGTGCAATCGGAGGTGAGGCCAATGCAGAGGTTGCAGTTAATAGTCGAGTCTCGTACACAGATGAGAGTGGAACTCGCCGGACCGCTCAGGTGCAACGTGCACAGACTGCTCCAAGCGGCGTTTTTCATTTTGACAAGCTCTATGGGAGGGTGGACTACCAACTGGCTTACGCCTTATGCGATATCGAATCCGACCGGGACCAGACCGTAACGGGCTACTTTGGGTCGAATGATGATGCGAAGGTGTGGGTCAATGGAGAGCTTGTTCACGAGTATCCGCTTCCACGTTCTTGTAAGGCCCGCCAGGATACATTCACATTCAGGCTAAAACAGGGGCACAATCGTGTTCTTGTAAAGATTTGTGAGCGTTGGGGAGACTGGGCATTTGTCATGGAAGTTCTTACGGATGAATTCATTGCATCCCTGGGAGAGCGGCCGGTAACTCGTATTTTACGCGATATCCATGAACTGGATCTGTGTCTGGTCGGTATCGATGGTCCAGAGTTTCCCATTACTGTAAAAACCTTCCCGAAAGTTCATTGGAGCAATCCCTATCGAGCGCAACGACTGCTGGGAGATTTTTCTTTTGAAGTACAATGGTATGGTCCAAATGGTAAGAAGTTGCTGCAACCGCAGGGAGCCGGCTGGGTTACTGCCGTCATCGAAGGCGTCAATCCTGATGGATTGCTAATACGTCGCGCTCAGCGTTTCTATGGCAGGCCAGACGATCAGCAGAAACAACCTCTTGATGATAATGCTTCCGGAGGAGCCTGGGCGGCGCGCCCCAAGCTGCTTGAATCTCATCCGGAAGAACCTTCGCTTCAACTGATCCAGGAGGACCCGCACAGTGCGGTAGCCGTCTCATATCTCTCGCATCAAGGTGCAAGGTCCCAAAGGTCCACCTTAGGTCCGGGAAAGCATTCGTGTACGTTCAACAGGTACATTCAAAGGGGGCAAAGTTGTCTGTACTGGATCACTCTGCCGAAAGGCTATGGCACGGAGGAGAAAAAGTGGCCCATGATAATCTACCTGCACCCATCCAGTTTGCAGGGTCATGATTTATCCATGATCAGAACGCCGATTCCTCCCGATGTAGATGAGATCAAGAATGATTTTCCCTTTGTCGTCTTAACGCCTCAGTGTCCGGATGAATATGATGCATGGCCCAGTGATATAGTGATTGATTTAGTCGATGAGATGGTGAAACAGTATAATGTTGATGCTCGGCGAGTATATGTCACAGGTTTTAGCCTTGGTGGACGCGGCTCGTGGTCTGTGGCTGTAGATCACCCGGAAGTCTTTGCCGCAATTGCACCGGTTGCCGGCTCCTATGGCCATCCTGAAAGGATTAGCAGGATTAAGGATGTGCCTGTCTGGGTCTTTCACGGGGACAGCGATAGGCTGCTCCCGATTGGTCCGGTTAGAGATATGGTACAGGGCCTCAAGGAAAGCGACGGAAACGTTAGGTTCACCATCTATAAAGGTGCAGGTCATGGTATCACGGGCCGGGTATATCGTACCAAGGAGTTCTATGAATGGCTCCTGAAACAACACAATGAATAAAATGTGTTGAGTTGTAGGACAGGCGGCTTGGTTACCCATGCTGAATAAGAAGAGGATAGTGATGGGAGCGTAATGAACCATATTTGCAGTCCACAAGATTCTTTGCGTAGGAAAACTGCCCATTCCGCAGAACTTTTCAATTGATTATTGATTAAGGATGATTGATTATTTAGTGGAAGGCAGGCTTTGGCGGGCTAATATTTGTGTTGAGGTGCTGTTATGAAAAGAAGATACGGTTTCACGCTCATAGAGCTGTTGGTGGTCATTGCGATCATTGCAATTTTAATGGCTATTCTTATGCCGGCCCTGAGAAGTGTCAGGAAACAGGCGGCGGGCAGTGTGTGCCTTTCAAATCAGCATCAACTGGTACTGGCCTGGATCATGTACGCCCAGGAAAACGATGACAAGCTGGTAGGGGGGCACGATGGACATGCATCCTCGCCCAGCATAGGCTATGACTGGGTCCAGCTACCCCAAACCGAGGACGGCACTGTGGTGGCGGGAGCCGCAGCCACCATCGAAGACAAAAAACGCGGCTGCGAGCGCGGGGCACTGTTCCCATACGTGCAGGATGTCGATCTCTATCACTGCCCCGGCGACAGGAGACACCGGACCGAAATGACCCATCGCAGCTATGGCATTCCCGGCGGCATGAATGGCGATGTCGGCACCGGCGCCGCCAGTTGGCTGATGCAGCAGTGGGGATATCCTTCCTACAAAAAGCTCACGCAGATCAAGAATCCCGGCATTAAGTACGTATTTCTCGAAGAGAAAACCGACGTCGGCGGCTGGAACTGGGGATCCTGGAATCTGGAGCAGCAGGGTGATCGATGGTGGGATCCGATTGTAGTCAGGCACGGGCAGCTCAGTGTTCTGGGCTTCTCCGACGGACATGCGATTAAGCACAAATGGATGCAGAAGAGCACGCTGGAAATGACGTTTGTGCCCTATCCCGATTGTATACGCTGGCCCGCGCCTGATGGCACCGACGACCTTCAATACATGCGCCGAGGATATAATCCTGCCCACTGAAAGAGCGGTTGCAATCTGGTGCAGTAACCTGTATGATACGGCATGAAAGTGCAATAGCACAATTTATGATATCAGACAGAATATGAAAGTTGCTTTTCATGTTGTTAGAAGTTTTGACTTACTTGTATCGTAAAAAAGTAAATTCCTATTAATTTCGTTATGAATCCAGGAGGTACAAATGACTCAATCTACAAACAAGCTTCATATAAGCCGTCGCCAATTTCTGAAGCAGGGCGGTTCGCTCGCTGCGGGCGCTACTGTACTCGGGTCTCTGGCGCCATCGGCCTTTGCCGGTGAAGATAACACGATTCGCCTGGCTCTGATCGGCTGCGGCGGTCGCGGCAACGGCGCCGTCGGCGATGCGTTGTCTGTTGTCGGTAAGGGGCCGGTAAAACTGTACGCCATGGCCGATCTGGTGAAAGCCAAGCTGGATTCGTCACACAAAGCGCTGCAGAAAAGATTCCCGGATCAAGTTGATGTTACTGAGGAACGCAAGTTTGGCGGTTTTAAGGCGTACCGTCAGGCCATCGACATTCTCAGGCCCGGCGACGTCGCCATGTGCACTACTCGATCCTATATCCGCCCGCTGCACGTTGAATACGCAATCAGCAAGGGCATCAATGTCTTTATGGAAAAACCTTTCGCATCCGACCCGGGCGGCCTGCATCGGATTCTCCGTGCCGATGCAGTGGCAAAGAGCAAGAACCTCAAGGTCGCCGCGGGGCTCCAGTGCCGTCACTCACCCGCGCGCCAGGCGCTGATTGAGAAAATCCGCAACGGCGAAATGGGCGAAATACCGCTGATCCGCGCCAACCGCCTGGGAGGCAGCGGATGGCTCAAGAGTCAGGGCGACAATTCCAACATCCTGATGAATCAGTTGCAGTTCGGTAGAATCCATCTCTTCTGGATTGGCTCGGGCCACATGGTCGACAATCTGATCCACCAGATCGACGAGTGCTGCTGGATCAAGGATGCCTGGCCGGTTTCCGCAGTCGGTATGGGCGGACGCGAGCCGCACAGCACAGACCACGGACAGAACATCGACGTATACGCCATGGAGTACACTTACCCCGACGGCTCGAAGGCGTTCTGCGGTTTTCGCCGGGCCAACAAGGCACGCTCAGAATTCGCCACGTTCATTCACGGCACTAAGTGTGCGGCACAGTTCTCCGGCAGAACACACGCCGCGACTGTCCACATGTTCAAAGACCAGCGGATCGAGAAGAGCAATATCTCATGGACGCCGACAAAAGATGCTCACAGTCCCTGGCAGTATGAGTGGAACGAACTGATTGAGAGTATCCGCAAGGACCGGCCGCATAATGAAATTCAGCGCGCCGTTTACTCGGACCTGACATCGCTGATGGGGCGTGCCGCCTGTCATACCGGCCAGGAAGTGACCTGGGACCAGATTATGGAATCAAACTTCCAGTTCTGTAACTATCTTGACGATTTGTCTTATGACAGCCCGGCTCCCGTCAAAGCCGATAAAAACGGCCAGTTCCCCTTCCCGATCCCGGGACAGTGGAATGAAGTTTGAGGACGGAGCATTTACAGAGAAATAAGTACAAATAGTTAAAGAGGATTTGGTTTCTGCCTTCATTTATGTTATGATAATATTGTTAAAGCCGGTTTATAATCCA
>JBARRE010000232.1:0-4574 GCA_049644065.1 Sedimentisphaerales bacterium
TACCAACACACTCCGATATTCTTCAAAACGAAGTTTCGAAATTGTCGACCATAGTGAGGCCCGAAAAAGCCTCACCTGAGACAACTAAGTAAAGCTCACGGTTCCGGGGGGAATTTGTAAAGCTTCCATTTTTCTTTCACGGCTCAAATTCCATTCCCGAGTGACATTTCCCGATGAGGATTTGTAGGGGAATCGTTGATTATTTTGCCACAATCCAAAGATGGATTTAACAAAATTCAGAGAAATATTTTAGCCGAGACATGGTGATATCGCACAAGAATCAATATTTAGCCGAGACATGGTAACGTCGCATAAGCATGGCAATAGCAAAGAGATACAAGCGAAATAAAATATTCATTTTACGCAAAATAAATTATTTTCAGAGGAATCGTTTATATCTATAGATTATTAGAAGTCGATTTGCCGATGTGCAGATTATTAAGCTCTTTGGAATATTCAAAAAGGCAGAAGCGGCTTTGGCCAGCCACTCCCGCCCCTGAAGATTTGTAGAAAAACTGATTCTACTTCACAACAATCACGATTCTGCATATCTCCAACGCATTTTCAAATAAAATTTGAAGAAAATTCGGATATTTTTTTAACTCTTATTGGATGGGAACAACGCTATGTTTCAGTTTCAGGAAACTTGGTCTACAAAACAGGTGTCGAAGATTTTTGACATTCCTGCACGCCGCTTATCCGCTCGGCTATGGGCTGGGAATACTCATGTGCCGCAAAAAGATGATAGCGGGCGTTTTCGGTGGACTCGAAGTGACATCGAACTGATTGCCTGGGAACTCGGCCACCAAAGAAAGTTTCATACATGGTCTTTGGCGAATCCCGAGCTTACGCCGCCGATGCCAAAACGAGAGGATTAGTCGTGAAGTACAACGGGCAGGGGATGCGTTAAAATGAGTAAACCCAGACGAATCGTTTTGCTACAAGGACCCGTTAAAACCCAAAGACAGACTTGTCTGACTCTGAACATCGATACCCTTGATTTGATACTAAGCGCGGAGAACGGCAAGGTCTACAGGCCCATTGACCCTGATGATCAGGCGATTCAAGAGCTTGCCCGGGATATTGCCGAGAATGGTGTACTGGAGCCGCTGGTGGTAACGATTGACAATCACATATTGTCGGGGCATAGGCGACGAGAGGCGGCTATTCTGGCCGGCCTGGATGTTGTGGAGAAACTGCTCGTAGAACGGGCAAGCGAGGGGGGACAAAATGACTCTTGAACCTCTCCTGATAAGCTTTGAGTCGGCTTCGTCCTTGTTGGGCATTTCTCGCGCCCTGCTGTACACAATGCACTCAGACGGCAGGCTGGGGCCTATGCCGCACAAGCTGGGGCGCCGTAGTCTTTTGAACCGCAAAGAACTGGAACGCTGGACAGATGAGGGGATGCCGCCACGAACTCAATGGCTGAAAGCACAAAGGGGAACACTAAATGAATAAAGAGCAACATATCGAGCCTTTTGATATTGCCCATATTTTTTTGTTGGACCGGTACGCTGAATCCCAACATGGAAAGGGAATACTCAAACTCCGCTTTTGGCAGAGAGGCTTCTATCACTACGAGGGCGGTTGCTTTCACGCGGTTTCAGATGGTGAAATCAAAGCCGAGCTTGCCGAGTATTTACATGAAAAAGATATAACGCTCAGCAGTCAAAAGATTAACCTGACAATGCTGTGCCTACAGCGAAAAACACGGACGCTCCGGGGCACAGAACTAAACTCATGGCTTGATAATGTCAACGGTGCACGGGTGCTGCCGGCAGCGAACGGAAATATATCTTTCAGCGACATTGACAACGAGGGCAGAAACCGTCTGCTATTGCATACCCCGCAATATTTTACGCTCACTAAGTTGCCATATAATTACGATCCAGACGCTGAGTGCCCGGACTGGTTGATATTTCTCAATGATGTGATGATGGGCCGCAAGGACTACATTCTATTGCTACAACAATGGTGTGGATATCTTTTCCGGCCCGACTTACGAGAACAGAAATTCTTACTGTGTACTGGTGATGGTGCGAACGGCAAGGGGGTTTTCTTCGAGGTTGTTCAAGCTCTTGTTGGGGAAGAAAACTGCTCTCAAGTTGGATTATCCCGATTCAATAATCCCTTTGCTTTATACGAAACTTTGGGCAAGGTTGTAAATCTGACTAATGAGTCAAGCCATATTATCGAGGACGAAGCCGAAAATGTTTTGAAGTCGATTGTTGCCGGTGATAGGTTTACCTTTGAGCGTAAATTCAGGCAAGCAATTTCAGCCAGACCTACTGCGAAGATTATGATCTCGACGAATTCTCTGCCGAGATTTAATGATAAGACATTAGGTGTTTGGCGGCGGATACTGCTCGTTCCGTTTGACAAGACTATCTCGGAAGGGGCCCAGGTAAAGCGCCTTGCAGAACTGCTGAAAAAAGAACTGCCAGGCATTTTGAATTGGGCACTTGAAGGAATGAAAAACCTGAATGAGGCCGGACGCTTCACCATTCCCGAAACTAACGTCGATCTTATCGAGCAGTATCGCCGAGACTCGGACCCGGCAAGAGCTTTCCTGCTTGAGAATTATACGACTTCACCTAATGCGGCCAGTATAGCATGTTCCCAGCTTTTTGGTGAGTACAAGACTTTTTGTGACGAGAATGGTTGTCGGCCTATGAACAACCGGACCTTTGGCCAACAGGTTAGGAGAATATTCCCAGACACGGAACGGTCACGGATAGGTAGCAAACAAGCGGAACGAAAATGGATATACAAGGGGCTTGTGTCCCAAGCGTCACAAGAAATCCCTATTTAAACCTATTATAGATATGCGCAAATGCTTTTTAAATAAGAATACATAGGACGCTTAGGACGTGATAGGACGAATTGTTGCAATTGACGAGAGAATGTGGGGATAAGAAGTCTATTTTCGCAAGTACAAGGTAAGCGAAATATGAGAGCTGCGTTTAATGACTAAATACAGGGAAAAAACACATGAAAAGACAAGCCAAAGACAAGCAGACACAAGAAACCTTGTTTTTTGGACAGAAACGAAGAAAACCACCTGATTAAGAATCAGGAAGATATTGAAATAGAGGATTTTCATGGACGATTTAGAAGTACTGAAAAAATGGCGACGCAACATTCCTGATTTGTTTCACGGCAAATTCCGCAAGCAATGGGACAAGGCCATTTCTAAGAAGTCGATGCGTGCCGCCTTGAACGCCAAATGTGCCGATTGCATGTGCTGGCAGAACACGGGGATTAAGCGGTGCGATATTATCACTTGTCCGTTATGGCAGTACCGGCCATTACAGGACAAGGACTCCAAAAAGCACGCAGAGAAGATCAGGGGCTATATTGTCGAAATCGTTAAACCCCCCGTAGAGGGCGTCCCAGAGAAATGAAATCGTCAAAAAGACATATAGGCAGTCCGGCAGGTATATGGGCGGGTTATTTTCGTAGAGTAGCGCCAGTGGCCATTCTACAGCGCCAGATTGAACGTCTGAGGACGGACTTAACCAATGGAGAAAATGATATGATTGAAAAAATAAGAGTTAACGAAATTGTTGTGCTTCACGGTGAAATTTGCGGTTTGCTGAAAATGAGCATCACTAAGGCCATACGTATCGGCCAACTGCTGATCGAACAGAAAGAAAGCCTGAGGCACGGCGAATTTGGGCGGTGGATTGAGAAAAATCTGCCGTTCTCTGACAGGACTGCCCGTAATTACATGAAAATATATGAGAACCGGAATTTGCTCAAATCGGAAAACATTTCCGTTTTGTCTGAGGGCTACAAGTTGCTTCAGGGGACGAGCGAACCGGCGAAGCCTAAGAGCCTTAACGATCAGATTTCTGAATTGAGGAAGCGTACAAATTACTTGGAGATAGACGCAGGCAAGGCAATAATTGAGTTGAACAAGCTACTCAAGCCGGAGACCGGGCATAGCATCGTCGGGACAGCCAACGAGGACGTTGTCTTTCATATCGAGCGCAACTCGTTGATTGTCTATAAGTTCCGGGGCAAAGAGCCAAGGCATGACTTTACTGAACGACAGTATAAGTTTACGGACGGCGACTACTGGTGGTGGCTTGATAAGCACGTCGGTACAGGCCGAATCACGGCAATCTGGGAACAACCTGAAATAGAGATAACAGCAGCGGACTTGGAACGATTTGGGACACCTGCCGATAGCGGCGATCAGAACAGTTATGAGAAATACAAAGTCTCGATGCGAAAACTTCAAAACGAATTGCAGGTGTCCGAAGAAATTATCAACAACATCATTACGAGTATTTTGCCGAACGCCGAGAGCAGGCTGAAAGACGCCGAGGGGAACCTGCGAATCAGCTTGAACCAGTTGGCTCTTGAAAGCCGCAAGGTTGCCGACGTTGCAATCAATGAGCTTCTTATGCGGTGCATTGACGAACGACAGAATTTTCTCGATGCCTTCTCTGCGATATTCGCTGAATACGGCCTGCCGTTTGTCGTCAACTCCGAAGAAATTTGCCCCGGCTATTGGAATGCCTGAGAAATTCGAGACTTGAAGCTGCGTCTGGGCCCGCCTGTTGAGC
>JBARRE010000233.1:0-3953 GCA_049644065.1 Sedimentisphaerales bacterium
TGTCGGTGCTATACAGCAGTGCGGCTCTGGGAGACTCTCGGAGCCGCTTTATTAGCTGCTGGTAGCCCTAATGCGATAAACGCATTCTAACACGATACTGTTTTCCCACAGCTTGTGGGACAATACCAAATATTTCATTAAGAAGTGATTTTACCGAAAATAGTCAATGTAGATCACAGAAGTTCCCGGTGGCAGGCGTGAGGAACAGAAAGTTTATGGGACTATGTAGGGTGTGCACAGCACACCATTTTCAAAGTTGGTGGGCAATGCCCACTTTACATCACTCCGCCTTGAGGCGGCGTTTCATTAAATCGGCAATCGCTATTTGCACCGGCTTATTTTCGAACAGCACTTTATAGACCGCCTGTGTAATCGGCATCTCGGCGCCATATCGCTCGGCAAGAGCAATAACTGATTCACAAGTGGCAATCCCCTCGACAACCGATTCGTTGGCACCCTGGGCTTGTTCAATAGTTTGCCCCTTGCCTATCCTTTCGCCGAACGAGCGATTTCTTCCCGTCGGTGAAATGCAGGTCGTAACCAAATCACCAAGGCCGGTCAGTCCCGAGAAAGTCTGCGGCCGGGCTCCCATTGTAACTCCCAGGCGTTTGATCTCCGCAAGCCCCCTGGTCAGAAGAGCCGCCTTGGCGTTGTCTCCGGCACCTGCGCCGTCTATAATTCCCGCGGCAATGGCGATTACATTTTTCATTGCACCGGCTAATTCGACGCCGACAATATCCGTATTCGTATAAACACGAAACCAGGGGACATTGTCGGAAAATGTATGCTGGATTTCTGTTGCCAATGATTCATCTCGGGACGCCGAACAGGCCGTCGCCGGCAGTTTCCTGGCTAACTCATCCGCAATCGTCGGCCCGCTGAGCACGGCCAGCCTGATTTCGTGCTGCGTACTGCGTGCTGCGTTCTGAGTTGCGGAACGCGGAACGCTGTCCTTGGGACTCCCTACGGAGAACTCTGAACGAAGAATCTCCGCCAGTATCTCAGTTGGACGCAGCAGCGTATCATTCTCAATACCCTTGGCAACTGAAACTATAGGAACACCTTCGGGGGCATGTTCTTTGAGCCGAATCCATATCTGTCGCATAAACTGACACGGCACAGCAGAAACAATCAGATCAACACCGGACATTATCATCTTATCATCATGCTCGAACTCAAGCTCTTTTGGTAGTTTGTAGCCGGACAGAAATTTTTTATTCTCGCGATCATGTGCTATTTGTTCCAACTGCCGGCGGTCGTAACCCCAAATTCTCGCCGTTATGCCCTTGGTCGCAAGCAGCATACCCAGAACCGTGCCCATTCCACCATCACCGATTATTGCAATATTCTTGAACATAGAGGCAAATTAAACCAATCAATACAGAGAATGTCAATGTTGATGTTTATAATCAACGTTAAGCATTAATTGCGAATATAGTAATAATATACGAGCGAGGAATAATTCGCCGGTGTGTCGTTATGATTGCCGTGCTCGGTTGAAATGGTTATCGATTTCTTGAAGTGAATCTTGCCCGGCCAGAAGCGATAGGCGGTAGTTGAGCCATTCACCTGACCAAAAACATCGATCAGGTCTTTTGTTTTTGGCTGACCGAACAGCGGCAGGGAATAGGGATTCGTCAGCCAGAAAGTGGACCAGCCGCCCTGGTATTCGTCTTCATGGCCTGTGCCGTGGAAGCGGGGTTTTTCCTCGCCGTCGATGTAAATACGCATGTCGCCTTCCCACCATCGCTTGCGGTCGGGTTTGACCGGCTCTACCGTCATAACCTGGCCGATAATCGCCCCGGCACCTTCGTAGTCAAACAGGACATAATCGTTCGGCTCTGTTATTGGCCATGCATTATTATACCTGGCGCCAAAGTATCCGATAGCTGCATCCTTGATCTCTGTTGGGAACCGATTGGTGTAGCCGGCTTCACAAAAGAATTCTCCGCCGGATTCGTAACTTCTGATTTGAATAGTTATGCGAATACCCTTTTTGAACGGCATCGGAAAATAGCAGTAGTAGGTTCCGGAATTGGACATGCCCACAAAAAGACTTCTGACATCCGCTTGACCGAGGCCGGATCCGAAAAAAGGACCGATAGGCACATCCACACTCGGCTTTTCCTGATTGTCGTAAAAAATCCTCAGAAAAATATGGTTCAAAGCATAAGCATCCGGCCTGTAGAGAGGATTGACTTTGATATGCTGAACAGTCCCGCCGCTACTTAGCGACAAAAGCTCAGCTTCCGGCATGGTTCCAAGGGCCGCAGCGGCAAGCGGCACGACTTTGCGAGTCACCAGCATATCTTCAGTTGTTCGCTTCGGATCGCTGCCGCAACTTTGGAACATGTCGATCAGTTTTGAATTGTCCTGTTTGTCTGTCCATGATTTGAGTGAAATATCCTTGTAGAGTTGATAATAGGTATTATAGAAGCCGGCAGCTTTTTCGGTTGTGATTTTCAAATGCCCGGCAAAAGGTATCGGCATCGAGCAGCTAAAGCCTCCGCTGGATATGAAAGAATGTGTCAACAGGGGGTAAATAAAAGGCTGGTGCAGGCCGCTGAAGAATTCTCCGGCCTCGTACTCAATACGCGGCGTCTTTTCGTTGTCGAAATAAAATCTGAGCTTGCCCCAGTGTAAATTGCGCCCGCTGCCGGTAAACCAGAGGTTATAAACACAGCCGGGGCCATCTTCCTCAAAAATAACGTGCTCGCCGTTGTCATCAATGTAGAGCTGAGAGTAAGTTCCCCTAAAGCCATCGTCATTGCCGCCGGTCCGATCGTAGCTTGAGAGATAATACGACTCGGCATTAGAATAGATATATGGAAGTGACGATAGATTATCATAGAATTCCAGGCCAACCGGCTGGGCCTGCACATTGCTGGCAACAATCGCCAGGCAAGCGGCTAAACCAATGATTTTATTACTCATATTTCACCTGATATTAACTATACAATAGTGAATCTCTTACTGCTTCGCAGTCGCGCCGGTCAGCAGGATTACGTTGCTCTTGGTGAAGAAGCCTTCGAAGTCGCCGTAACGATGTATGTATTCGTTCACGAGCAGCGTGTTTTCGGATGGGCAGGAAAATATCTGCTTCAATCCTTCCGGGGCGGAACCGACCAGGTCGATCAGAAAACTCATGCCGCTGTTCTTCAGGGCAGAAACAGTTTCCTCGATCTCTTCGGTCCTGAAAGCCATGTGATGCACCCTCGGTCCGTAATTATGTACAAACTTCTCGGTAGGGCCCGATTTCTCATCGTCGACGTATGGAGATATGCCCGATGTGAACACCATGGCAAAGTCTTTGGAGGAAAACCTGGCGACATTGGTGATTGAATTGAACACTTTGACATAGATTGCAAAGTCGAAATTATAGTTGGTCAGATTCATGAACTCAATTACTGCCGCATCTCTGTCTTCGGCCCTGACTCTCGTCGCCGTGTGGTCCAGCTCCTTGATGTTTTTTGCGGCTGAACCATCCGGCTTCTGGAATTGCCAATCCAGCGGCATGGAATCTGATGAAGCATATTTGCCTTTGCTCTGGCGCCATTGAATAATGCCGATGGAGTTGCCCGTATATGCGGATGGAACAGTCTGTATGAAAGAGAAATTGTCCATATCGATAATATCCTTTGTGAGAAACTCAATGCCTCTTTGCTTCTGGATCGAGACGTATCGTTCGCTATTTGTCGTCTTAAAGACGAATGTTTCCAGCCGTGTATTCGGAACATGGCCGGATTTAGGAAACCGGTTCAATTTCGAGAAGGGATTTTCTTTCTTGCGGGACCTGATGAGAAAATCGGCGGATCCCTCGGTCTTGAGAACAACCGTGCGAAAGTCGGAATCCTCGAACGCCTCGGCGACATTCAAGCCGGTGAATCTCAGAAACTCTTCGACGGCTACTTTTTGTCTATTTAGCTCAGTATTAATAATGACGTTGTTAAGAC
>JBARRE010000234.1:0-6137 GCA_049644065.1 Sedimentisphaerales bacterium
GTGCTAATTTGGATTATTGTATCAACACAAATAAGAAGCCGTGATATAGCAAGCTAAGTATGAGTACCCCAGTGCCTCGTCTTCGCTCGGCATGAAGAAGTTCTTCACCCTGAGCGGAGTCGAAGGGCCGGCTTAATTTGGAAGTTTTAACTTGGCTCAGTTGAAAAAACAACTCGGTTCCCTTGATGTTTTCGCCGTAGCGGCCGGGGCGATGATTAGTTCCGGCCTGTTTGTTCTGCCTGCCATCGCCTATGCAAAGGCAGGGCCCGCCGTGATATTGTCTTATCTTTTCGCATCGCTTGTAATTCTTCCCAGCGTTCTTAGCCAGGCCGAATTAGCCGCTGCAATGCCGCGGGCCGGTGGGGCCTATTTCTACGTCGAACGAAGTTTGGGCCCGATATGGGGGTTGTTCGGCGGATTGGCAAATTGGTTTTCAGTCGCCCTGAAGAGCGCTTTTGCCGTTGTCGGCATGGCGGTGCTGGTTGAGATTGTGCTTCAGGAGGTCTTTGGCGCGCAGCTCAGCCAGTGGTATCTCAAGGCAGCGGGCGTCGTCTGCTGCCTGGTTTTTACGGCACTAAATATTGTCAGTGTCAAACACACAAGCCGGTTTCAGGTCTGGCTCGTGGGAATATTGCTGGTGCTGCTTGCCTTTTTTGTGACTTTCGGTATCGGAAAGGTTGAAGCCGTCCGGTTCAAAGGATTTCTCGACAAGGGCTGGTTCGACGTATTTGCAACGGCGGGACTGGTTTTTGTGAGCTTCGGCGGACTGACGAAGGTCGCCAGTATTGCCGAAGAGGTGAAGAATCCCGGACGGAACCTGCCGTTGGGGATGCTTTTGGCCTGGGCTGTCGTGGCCTTGTTTTATATCGCCGTAATCGCCGTGACGGTGGGCCTTGTGGACGGCCCGGAACTTACAGGCAGTCTGATGCCGATATCACTGGCTGCCAGCAAGTTCCTCGGGTCGGCAGGCTTTGCCATTCTCGGTCTGGCTGCCGTGGCCGCCTTTATCACTACGGCAAACGGCGGAATTCTGGCGGCCTCCCGCTATCCAATGGCTATGAGCCGGGACCAGTTATTGCCGCCGCTGCTGGCCCGGGTGCATGGGCGGTTAGGAACGCCCCATATCAGCATTATGCTCACGGGCCTCTTTATGATCGCCGCGATTGTCTTTCTTAAAATTGAATTGCTGGTAAAGACGGCCTCGACCTTAATGATCATCCTTTTCATTCTCGTCAATGCCAGCGTGATCATAATGCGCGAGAGCAGGATACAAAGCTACCGTCCTAAGTTCAAATCGCCGCTGTATCCCTATATTCATATCTTCGCGATCGTCTCTTACGGTGCTTTGATTGTCGATATGGGATGGGTGCCGTTATCGATTACGGCCGGCTTTATCGGCTTGAGCGCAGCCTGGTTCTGGCTGTATGTTTACAAGCGGGTCAGCCGGGCCTCGGCGGTTATGCACGTGGTGGAACGAGTTACCGACAGAGCACTGAAATCAGTAACTCTCGAAAACGAGCTACGGGATATTTTGCTGGAACGGGATGATGTCATCGAGGATAGATTCGACCAGCTCATTCGGGAATGTCAAATCCTGGATATCGAAGGCGAAATAAGCGCCGAAAATATCTTCCGCAAAGTCTCCACGATTCTGGCCGAGAAATTAGAGACCGATGAATACGTTCTTTTCGAAAAATTCCTCCATCGCGAAGCAGAGGGCGGCACTGTCGTTCAGCCGGGATTTGCCATCCCGCACATCGTGGTCGAGGGGGAACATAAATTCGACGTCTTGCTCATACGCGCCCGTGACGGCATCATTTTCCCGCACGCTCCCGATCCTGTCAATATAATGTTCATCCTGGTCGGCAGCAGGGACGAGAGAAATTATCACCTCAGGGCACTGATGGCCATTGCCCAGGTTGCCCAGGAGAAAGGTTTTGAGAAGAGATGGCTTACGGCAAGAAACGACGAAGCGATAAGAAACTTGATACTACTGTCAACGAGAAAAAGAGATACTGCTACCTAATATTACCCTGCCATCTGAGAGATTTACTGTTTACACTCACTCTCTTTCATGTAATAATCAGCTTCGATGATAACTCTGGAAATCAAAGAAAACGTCGAACCGATATGCCCGCATTGTTTGACTGAATTACGCAGTATATGGATGCGCGAGCTTAAGGGCTTTCTGGGTAAGCGGTATATTTACTTCTGCCCTCATTGTCGCAAAGTCTTAGGTATGACCCATCGTAAAGGATTTTGGATGGGCTAAAAATCCACGACACCCTGGCGAACCGGCTGCCATAATTTGGTAGTACTGCGTTAACGATTCCTGGTTTATTAAGACTTACAGACGGTCTGCGGGCCTGTGCTGCCGGGGAAATAGTCAATATTGAGTTAAAATGGATAAAAATACAAAATCACGTTGAGCAAACATAAATTGGCGAGTTCGGGTCATAACGTTATAATCTCCCTGCTTTCCGAACCGGGCAAAAAAGGTTCCCTATGGCTAAAAGCAAAGGACAATTAGAAGCTGACATTAGCGAAGCCCTGATCAAGTTTGAGAAAGAATATATGGGTCGAGGACCCGAGCAGACCAAGACCCATATTATCGGCGACATGGTAGTTGTTCGGCTCCAGCGTGTTCTAACTCCTGCAGAACAGCAACTTGCCGGGGCGTCTGACGAATTGACAGGACGGACTCTTATAAAACAAGTCAGGACAGAACTGCTCGAAAAAGCCCGGCCGCTTCTGGAGCAGATAATAATGGACCTTACCGGAAGAAGGGTAAAAAGCCTTCACACAGACATTAGCACGGTGACCGGAGAACGTGTTATTATCTTTACTCTGGACAGTCCTGTCCCGTTTAACAGCGAAAAAGATTTGTAAAACGTAAAGATTTTTCTTGGGGAAATGGAAATTTTCCCAGATAATATCGCTGGAATAGAAAAGGCAGATTGACAGAGGGTAGCATCTGCTACCTGCTGATGAATAGGCCGGCAGATGGTAAATGTTTTGGAGAGTGCAGCCGGTTCTCTTTCTGTCTGAAAAACTGTTAATGTACGTTGTTCGCGATCCGTTTACGGATGGCAGGACAAATTACAAGCCAGTAAAATCCCGTTTTGCGGGTGTGCTGGCTTTTTTATTTTGACGCTGGTGCTTCCGGTGCCAGGCGCAGGGCGAATGCTATGAATCGAATTATCAGGGACTTCATGTGCAGAGGCGTGGTTACGTGCGGAGTCAATGTAAATGCGGCAGAAGTTGCAAGAATAATGCTCGACAACGATGTTTCCGCATTAGTCGTAGTAGATGAACGTCTTAATGCCTGTGGGATCATCTCAAAAACGGACCTGATGCGGTCCTATGGCAAGGACTTGTCTCTGATTAGTGCCGAAGACGTCATGACTCCTGAGATACTCACTGTTTCACCGGAAACCCTGGTCCATGAAGCTGTTCAACTGATTTTGGAGCATGGCGTTCATCAGTTAGTCATTGTTACGCAGGGCGGATCTCACCGCCGGCCCGTAGCCATATTCACGACCGGGGATGCGGTTGCATTGATGGCGGGTGAGGTGGGTCCGCGATCAGAAACACAGATGCGTTGTAGCGAATGTCTTCGTCGGCTTCTGTCCATTGGCCCGGACGACGACACTTAGAATTTGAAGAGATAAGGGAAAAATTTCAAGAGTTGATTGCTAAAGCTGTGGATAGAGTTATCAAATACCGTATGCGCATGGTGAATTAGAGGTGTTCTTATGGCAGAAAAGAATTTGAAACTAATGGATGTCGAAAGACCGAATCTGTATCGGGACCTTTTTCCATATTCGGAATTTCCAAGAGTAAAATTCGATGGGATCGTTGTACCCTGCGATGTGCCGGAGAATATATGGATAACGGATACGACATTTCGGGATGGTCAGCAGGCACGTCCACCGTACACGCCCGAGCAAATCCTCCGGATATACGGTCTCCTGCATGAGATAGGCGGGGATACTGGCCTTATTCGCCAGTGCGAGTTCTTCCTCTATTCGGAAAAGGACCGCAAAGCTGTAGAACTCTGCAAAGAGAGAGGTTACAGGTATCCTGAGATAACCGGCTGGATTAGAGCAGTAGCTGCTGATTTCAAGCTGGTTTCACAAATGGGACTGTCCGAGACCGGCATTCTGACTTCGGCCAGCGACTATCACATATTCTTAAAGCTTCGGAAGACTCGAGCCCAGGCCATGCGGAGCTATCTGGATGTCGTGAAGGCTGCGCTGGACCAGAATATCATTCCTCGCTGCCACTTGGAGGATGTCACGAGGGCCGACTACGAGGGTTTTACTTTGCCTTTCGCCGGGCAGTTGCTGAAACTCTCACATGAGTATAACAAGCCGGTCAAGATCCGTCTTTGCGATACGCTTGGATTTGGACTCCCGTGGCCGGGTGTATCTTTGCCACGCAGCATTCCGAAACTGGTTCATGGGCTTCGACAGATTGGCTTCCCATCGGAGTGGCTGGAATGGCATGGTCACAATGACCTCCACAAAGTTCAGGTTGGTGCGGCAACAGCGTGGCTGTACGGTTGCAGTGCCGCCAACAGCACTATATTCGGGTTCGGCGAGCGAACAGGTAACCCACCCCTGGAGGCAATGGTTGTTGAACATGCTCAATTGATGGGTACAACCGAAGGGGTGAACTACACGGCAATAACTGAACTTGCTGAATATGCCATAAAGGAGCTTGGCCTCAGCATTCCGAACAACTACCCGCTTGTCGGCAAGGATTTCAATGTTACTCGTGCAGGTATCCATGCGGACGGCCTGCTTAAAAGCGAGGAAATCTATAACTGCTTCGATACGAAGAAGCTGCTCAACCGCCCGGTGGGCGTGGCGATTACTGACAAGACCGGAGCGGCAGGCGTCAAACATTATATCGAGGCAAGATATTGGATCGAGATAGCCAAACACGACCCACGGGTCACAAGGATAAAGGACAAGATTGAGGCCGAGTACAAAGCTGACCGAGTATCAGCGATTTCCGACGAGGAGATGACAGCTTGGATCGAAGAGGCCTTTGGTGCGGATCTGCCGCCTTTGAGATAAAACTCTTGTCCGAAGTCGAGACTAAAGCCTGTTTTGGATGGGCTTAGGTCGGACGTGGCTGGGGTCTCGATATTCAGGTTATGGAAAAGGAACGGCTATGAGTTGCAACAAGAACGCTGCGATATTCTTGGATAGAGATGGCACAATAATCGAGGACCGTGGTCATCTTCGGGATCCGTCTGAAGTGATTTTCTTTCCCGAGACCTTTGAAGCGTTACGAAGACTCCAGGACTATTTTCTGCTCTTCATAGTGACTAATCAGGTTGGCGTCGCTGAAGGTATAATCACGCCCGGCGACGTCGATCGGATTAACTGCTGCATCGTTTCCGCTTTCGCTGAAAGAGGGATTGTAATCACCGATGTCTATGTTTGTCCGCATAGGCGCACAGACAACTGTCCCTGCATAAAACCGAAGCCTTATTTCCTGGCAAAGGCGGCAGAGCGTTACGGCATTGATCTTGGTGAGTCTTTTACCGTAGGCGACCATCCCCACGACATTCAACTGGCTCAGAACGCCGGTGCACACGGTATTTACGTCCTCAGCGGCCATGGTCATAAACATTGGGCCGAAATTTCAGATGGCACAGAAGTAGTCACGGGAATTAAACAAGCTGCCGAAAAGATTATGTCAACCTGCTAAGTTGAGACATTTAGGAGCCGTCACAAGCAAGCGAAAGAAAATTTAATCAATCTTGGTGGTGTTAGGAATGGAAAATGACGCATGAAGTGTAACTCACGTATCTCTCTACGTCCTAATCCATTTGGAAATTGGCCCAGGGTCGATCCTACGGCGTATATCGACCCGACCGCTCAGATCGTTGGAGCTGTACATATAGGCTCCAGGGTTTTTGTTGGCCCCGGTGCCGTGGTCAGAGCTGACGAGGCGGATACCCAGGGCAAAGTGACGCCTATCAAGGTCGGGCCGGACTGTAATATTCAAGATGGAGTAATTATTCATGCGCTTGGGGGGACAAGAGTAACGATTGGATGCCGAACATCGCTGGGACATGGCTGTATTGTCCATGGGCCGTGCACTCTGGGTGAAGGCTGTTT
>JBARRE010000235.1:0-1835 GCA_049644065.1 Sedimentisphaerales bacterium
CCGCTTTTGCAATACTCGATTTCATCGTAAAGCGTGTCGTCCAAATCAAAAACAACAGTTGTTATCATAATTCGAGCCTCGTAATTCTCGCCCCATTTTGCACAAAATTTCACGATACGCTATGCAGTATGCACTTATTACCATATAATTATATTTTACGCCTTATCGGTCTGAATGTCGATATTTTCAATAAGTCAATAGCATCGAGTAAATGGATTCCTGTTTTTCTCGGAATTGCAGACTGACTCTGGCGAATAAACAGCGAAAGGTAGTGGCATGAAACTGTTGCAAATAATGCGTCCGCAGCACTGGACCAAGAATGTATTTGTGTTTGCGGCCCTGATATTTGGACAAAAAATTACCGACCCTATTGCTGTTGGCAGGGCGATTGGCGCTTTTTTGTGCTTTTGTTTAGCTGCTTCGGCTATTTACATTTTCAATGACATTATTGACCGCAAGGCGGACTGCCTACATCCCGAAAAACGCAAGCGGCCCATCGCGGCAGGAAGTGTCAGTATTAACTCTGCGGTTGTGATGTCCGTTCTATGTGCAGCGGCGGCAATCATCGGCAGTTTCGCGCTCGCACGAAGCTTTGCAATTGTCATCCTGGCATATATTGCGCTGATGATTCTCTATTCGCTCTTGTTCAAGAAAATGATGATTATGGACTGCCTGGTCATATCAATAGGTTTCTGCCTGCGGGCTATCGCCGGGGCAGTTGTTGTGGGCGTATTTATCTCGCCCTGGCTGATCATCTGCACTTTTGCTCTGTGCCTGTTTTTGGCGTTCAGCAAACGCCGGAGCGAAATAATTCTGCTTCGTGAAAACAGCGAATCATTTCGCCAGACGCTGGCCGGCTATACGCCCGAGCTGCTCGCTCACATGCTTGATGTCACCAGCGGCCTGGCGGTTGTCTGTTTTCTGCTTTATGCGATGGATGACAGGACACTGCGGATTTTCGGCACGAATAATCTTGTCTATACGACGCCGCTGGTTTTATACTGCATTTTCCGTTTCAGTTTGTTAATACAACAGGGCAGTTTCACAGATCCGCTTCAGCTTATGTACAAGGATTTGCCGTTTCAGATTGGCTTTGTGCTTTGGGTCTTATTGTGTATCGGAATTATTTACGCCGACAAGCTCGGCTTCGGGGGCATTTAGTATGAAACGAATCGTGGTTTCCTTCATTTGTTTTGGCCTTATCCCGGCTGCTTTAGCTTTGGCTGGAGGCTCGACAAGTAATTCACCAATGGAACAACTGGACATCCAAGTACGGGACGTGGCCGGGTTAAAATCCTTGCGGCCTGTAACGGGCGGCGTCCCTTTGGTCGAAGGTGCAGCTCCCGATGGTGTTAATTTTGTCCTGAATGATGAGAATGGAGAGCCTGTGCCCAGCCAAAGCTCGGTTCTTGCTCGATGGAAGGATGGAAGTGCCCGTTGGGTACTGCTTGATTTTCAAGCCGAACCTCCCGCTAACGGGACGGCGAATTTCAAGCTGTCCTGGGGCAAAACGGCCGGGAAGGTTGGTCCTGAATCTCCGGTAATGATAACCGGGCGGGAAAAATTGTCTATTGAAACAAGTGGAATTGTGCTTTCACCGGTAAAAGATGCTCTGCTGCGAATTTCCGATCGAGTCGACCTCAAATTCTCGCTGACGGACAGCAAGGGACAAGCTTGCAATGGAATCGTTGAATCGATAGAAGTGCAAACAGAGGGCACAATCCGCTCTACGTTGCTCTTGAAGGGCGCGTTTCGCAGGCCGGACGGCAGGCGTGTTTTTGGTTTTCAAATGCGGGCTTCTGTTTTTGCCGGCCTGTCGAAAGTCTATCTCGAAC
>JBARRE010000236.1:0-17091 GCA_049644065.1 Sedimentisphaerales bacterium
GTCGAGCTGCCGAACGCTGAATGAATCGGCATATAAAAATATTTCAGGATATCAGATTATGAAGCACCGAATCGAACTTAAACGCGGCATTACCGTTTTGATTTTTTCATGCATCATTTTAATGCTTGCCGGAATAGCCTTTGCCTCAGATGGTGCCCGCAAGCCAAGAGTCGGTAATCCCGCCAGGCATTCGTTCCCGGCGCTGGGGGCGGGGAGCCAGCGTAAAGTCCGGGTTGCATGGAACAGGTACTACGATCACGCCGGGCTTACGGCCATTCTGGCGCGGCTGAATAAAGCCTTTCCCGATCTGACCCGGCTATATTCAATCGGCAAGTCAACTCAGGGCAGGGATATATGGTGCCTTGAGGTGACGGCACGGAACGTCGGCGATCCCGACCGTAAGCCGGGGATGTATATCGACGGCAACATTCACGGCAACGAGGTCCAGACCGGTGAGACGGTGGCCTATACGGCCTGGTATCTTTGCCATCAATACGGCCGGCTCGAAAAAGTAACGGAGTTGCTTGACGAACGGATTTTCTATCTTCTGCCGAGCATCAATCCCGATGGACGCGATTCATGGCTTGGGCTGGGCGGGCGTGCGCGATCTGGACTTGAGCCGACGGACGACGACCGCGACGGTCTGGCCGATGAGGATGACAGCGAGGACCTCAACGGAGACGGTCAGATTACCATGATGCGAATCAAAGATCCCCACGGACGTTTCAAGCTGCACCCGGATTATCCCGAGCAGGTGATGGTCAGGACCAGGCCGGATGAGGCTGGAGAATATAATCTGCTTGGTTGGGAGGGGATTGATAATGATGGTGACGGTGAGATTAATGAAGATGGCCGCGGTGGTTACGACATGAATCGCAACTGGGCGTATGACTGGCAGCCGAATTATGTTCAGTATGGGGCCAAAGATTATCCGTTCTCTCAGCCGGAGACTCGTGCGGTTGCCGAGTTTGTTCTGGCCCATCCCAATATCGCAGCGGCCCAGTCGTATCACAATTCCGGCGGAATGATCCTGCGAGGTCCGGGCAGGGAAGGAGGGGCAATGCACGATAAGGACGACCGAGTACTGGCACTTATCGCTGCGCGTGGAGAAGAAATAATACCTTATTACCGCTCGTTAGTTCTCTGGGACGATCTCTATCAGGCCTTGGGAAGCGAGTTGGATTGGTTGTACGGAGGCCGCGGCATTCTTTCGTTTACAAATGAACTCTGGACGTCAAGGAACCTGTATAAAACTTCTGATTCGCCTTCGGATGAGCAGGAGGCTGAATTCATTAAATATGTGCTGATGGGTGACGGTTTTGTGCCCTGGCGGCCATACGAGCATCCGACATATGGCACGATTGAAATCGGTGGCCAGAAAAAAGAGTGGGGCCGCGTGCCGCCTTCTTTCTTGCTGGAAGAAGAGCTTCACCGCAATATGGCCTTTACGCTATATCACGCCGATATGATGCCGCTGCTGGAAATCAGTGAGGTGAAGGTCGAGGCGCTTGGCGAGAGCTTATTCAAGATATGGGTCACAATTGAGAACAAGCGATTAATCCCGACGAGGACCGGGCAGGATACGGCTCACCATATAAGCCCGCCGGATATCGTTTCTATCGAAGGCGATCATCTTCACGTCCTCTCAAGCGGGCGGATTACGGATCGGTTCTTCAAGCGTGTTCAAGCCGTCGAGCGCCGTCCCGATCGAGTGGAATTGGACACGATTGACGGGATGAGCGCCGTCCGCGTCCAGTTCGTCGTCGATGGAAAAGGTGAGTTTACTATCACTGTCGATTCAACCAAAGCCGGCCTGTTAAAGAAAAGTCAACTACTACCTTCCACAAACTGAGTGTTTTTTCCCCTGTGCCTGGTTGCACCTTATCTCGTCCTGCTGGGTGTGGCAGTCCGGCATCAAATATCAAAAAAACCGCTATTGACGAATCGGGGCTATTCGGCTATGCTGTCTGGGTGGTGTTTCCGCGCGCGCGGGAATCCTGGATATCTTTTTTATTAAGAGAGATTTTGTAATGCTCAAGAGAACACATAATTGCGGCCAGCTTCGTTTGGAAGACGCCGGCAAAAAAGTTGCGTTGGCAGGATGGGTACACTCCTATCGCGACCACGGCAATCTGGTATTCATCGACCTGCGCGACAGAGAAGGTCTGACGCAAATCGTATTTGACCCTGAGACCCAGCCGGAAATGCACAAACTGGCAAAGACTGCCCGCTGCGAATGGGTCATTGCAGCCGAAGGTGTTGTTCAGCCCAGAAGCGAGGGGATGGAGAATCCGAAGTTGGCGACCGGGGAAATTGAGGTTGCCGCTGAGCGGCTGGAGATTCTCAATACATCGAAGACGCCGCCGTTTGAAATAGATAGCGCCGAGAAAACAGGCGAGGAGCTGCGCCTGGTCAACCGGTATATCGATCTTCGCCGTCCTGAGATGCAGAAAAAGCTCCGCACCCGGCACCAGGTGACGATGGTTGTGCGGGATTATTTCGACAGGCTTGGCTTCTGGGAGATAGAGACGCCGATGCTGGCCAAGAGTACGCCGGAAGGGGCGAGAGATTTTCTCGTGCCGAGCAGGCTGAGCAAGAACTGCTTCTATGCGCTGCCGCAATCGCCGCAGCTATTCAAGCAGATTCTCATGGTCAGCAGCGTCGATAAATATTTCCAGATTGTGCGCTGCTTCCGCGATGAGGACCCGCGAGCCGACCGGCAGGCCGAGTTTACGCAGATCGATGTCGAGATGAGCTTCGTCGATGTGAACGATGTCATCGGCGTTCACCAGAACCTTGTAGCGCGAGTCTGGAAGCGGATTCTGGATATTGATGTTCCGGTTCCGATGCGGCGAATGTCTTACAAAGAAGCGATGGCCGATTACGGGACCGACAGACCGGACCTGCGTTTCCATATGAAGCTAAAAGACGTTTCCGACCTGGCCAAACAAACCACGTTTAACGTTTTCACGTCAACCATTGAAAAAGGTGGAACCGTCAAGGGCCTCTGTGTGCCGGGCGGTGAAAAATATTCCAGAAGCGATATCGAAAAGACCCTAACCGGCTTTGTCGGCGACTACGGCGCCAAAGGTCTGGCTTGGTCCAAGGTCAAGGCCGAAGACGGCAGGCTTTCACTGCTCGGCGGTACCGCCAAGTTCTTCAGCGCGGATTTGCAGCAACAGCTATTCGAACGCTTTGGGGCAAAGGATGGTGATCTGCTCTTGTTTGTTGCCGATAGCGAAGAAGCTGCCAACAAGGCTCTGGCGCCGTTGCGGTGCAAGCTCGCCCGCGATTTGAAGCTCTACGACAAGGACCGATTCGAATTCGTATGGATTGTGGACTTTCCGCTGTTCGAGTGGAACGAGGATGAAAATCGCTACGATTCGCTGCACCATCCGTTCACCTCGCCTGTTGAAGAGGATTTGGGCAAGCTCGAGACGGACCCGGCCAACATTTGTTCTCAGGCGTACGATATCGTCGTTAACGGCTCTGAAATCGGCGGCGGCAGTATTCGTATCCATGATCCGAAAGTGCAGCAGAAGGTCTTTGACCTGCTCAATATCTCAAGAGAACAGGCACAGCAGCGGTTCGGATTTTTTTTGAAGGCCCTCGAATACGGCGCTCCGCCGCACGGGGGAATCGCCTTCGGCCTCGATCGTATGATTATGCTACTCGCCGGCACAGAGAACATTCGGGACGTTATCGCCTTTCCAAAGACCCAGCGAGGCCAGTGCCTCTTAACCGATGCGCCAAGCGAGGTGGACGCCAAACAGCTCGACGAGCTTAACCTGCGAATGCAAAGGCACTCACATATAATCGAGCAGAAAATCGAAGAGCAGAAGCAGTAGGTGACAGCAGGTTCTGAATTTATGCGAATAAATGTACGGCACATTTGGCAAAAGCTCTTGAGATTTCTGCGATTCTGGCCTTTGCCGCTGGCGAAGAAGGTTCAAGTCACCTTTGGTGCCGCGGTGCTCCTCGTCCTGACACTGGCACTATCGATACCTTATATATGGATGGGCCAGCTTATAAAAAAAGACCTGCTTGATACCGGGCGGTCCAGGTCGAAGGTGATTCTCGATCGGCACTTCCAGTTTAAAGAGCCCAGCCAGACTATTCTGCCACTGGACAGTACCGGACAGGTTCGTGACCCAAACGATGCCGAGATATCCTGGATTCGCTTCACAGAAGACGATGAAATCATGCTCTCGCAGTTGAATGAAGCGGTCAGAGGCATGATCGAGACCCTGGCGAACGACCCGGACCGGCATGAAGATATCCTGCTTGATAGGAATGAAGGTCGTATGGAGAGTCATTACGTGCGAATCTTCAGGGCGACCGGTCGCTGTATAAGCTGCCATAATCCGCAGGGTTCCGCCGGTGCTTTTGCGCTCAATAAACTGATAGGCGCGGTGCTTATTCGAAACCGGGACCTCGCCAGTGAAATCAATAAAACAGTCTTTATGAATCGTATCTGGATTATCGTGGCCGGCCTGATCGGCGGCGCCGGCGCGATAGTCGTTTTCTACATGATAACCCAGCGTCTGATCCTGCGGCCCATCCGGCAGCTTCGGGCGCTGGCAAATAATGTCGCCGAGGGAAATCTCGAAATAAGAAGCTCAATCGCCACCAGGGACGAATATGAAAAACTGGCCAAAGCGTTTAATCACATGCTTGATACGCTGCAGGCGATGCAGGAAAAATTACGTCAGGCGAATAAACAGCTCGATGCCAAAATCGCCGAGCTTTCAGCACGGAATATCGAGTTGTTCAAGGCAAACAAGATCAAAGGTGAATTCCTGGCTAATATCTCACACGAATTCAGAACGCCGTTGAATGCGATTTTGGGATTCGCACAGGTCTTGAAGGACAAACCCCTTTTGCTAAAAAAGGAGAAGGCACAAAGGTACGCTGAGAATATTATCACCAGCGGCAACAGCCTTCTGAATATGATTAACGACCTGCTGGAACTGGCGAAAACCCAGGCTGGAAAAATGGAGCTGCATATAAGAGAAACTTCTGTGGCTGATTTACTTGAGAATCTCCTGTCTCAGTTCTCACTACTTACAAAGAAGAAGAAAATCAAAGTTAAGCTGATTGTCCAGCCGGATTTGCCGCTCGTTGTCACGGATGTCGGCAAGGTCCAGCAGATACTCTATAATTTCCTGAGTAACGCGGCAAAGTTTACACCCGCGCGGGGCAGGATAGAGATTGAAGCTCAATTCCCGTCACCGGGAGCGCGGGGCACGGGCCCCGAGTCGCGAATGATACGAATTTCCGTAACCGATACCGGCTGTGGGATTGCCGAGTCTGACAGGGAAAAGATATTTGAGAAATTCCGTCAGGCTGACGGCTCGCTGACCCGCGAAACGGCCGGTAGCGGGCTGGGGCTTGCCATCTGCACGGAATTAGCCGCGATGCTTGCAGGCAGCATTGGGATGGAAAGTCCGCCGAAGGGACGGAATAAAGGCTCTACGTTCTGGCTCGATATCCCAATTACACTTACAAAAGAAGAGAACCGGGCGACTGAAAAATAGAGTTTGTCTAATACAGCCCATAACTGTTTTATTTCGACAATGTCGGGTTAGGAGAAAATCATGCGTTTGAAATATTCATTTTTATTTCTTCTGTTTGTGGTGGCCGGTTCCGGTTTTGCGGCCGGTCTCGACCAGACTCATCCGTTTTCCATCCACGATATGCTGGCGATGGATCGACTTTCCGACCCGCAGGTTTCGCCGGACGGCAAGTGGATTGCTTTCGTGCTGCGCAAGACGGACCTTGAAGAAAACAAAGGGCGAACCGACCTCTGGCTGGTTGGTGTCGATGGGACAGCTCTTCGCCGGTTGACATCTCACAAGGCGGCGGATTCCAATCCCCGCTGGGCGCCGGACGGCAAATCGATCTGGTTTGTGTCCGCACGGTCCGACACTTCACAGGTTTGGCGTATTCAAATTGACGGCGGCGAGGCCGAGCAGGTGACGGAGCAGCCTCTTGATGTGGGAAATCTGATTGTCGCTCCTGATGGCCGGCACATTGCTTTTACGATGGAAGTTTTCCCTGACTGCAACACGCCGGGCGAGACAAAAGACAGGCTCGATGAAATCGAGAAAAGAAAAACGAGCGGACGAATTTACGACCGCATCTTCGTCCGGCACTGGGACACCTGGAAGGATGGCCGGCGTTCGCATTTGTTCGTTATGCCCGCTGCGGGGGGCAATGCCGTGGATGTAATGAGCGGCATGGACGCCGATACCCCATCCAAACCGTTCGGCGGCCCTGAGGAGATTACGTTCACTCCCGACGGCAAGGCCGTAATTTTTGCCACCCGCGACGTGGGCGCGAAAGAGCCCTGGTCGACGGACTTCGACCTTTACCTGGCGCCCGTTGACGGCTCGGAGCCACCGGAATGTCTGACTGAGAAAAACGAGGCGTGGGACACGAATCCTGTTTTTTCACCTGACGGTAAGACTTTGGCTTACCTGGCTATGGCCAGGCCAGGCTACGAATCCGACCGCTTTCGCATCATTCTTCGCCGCTGGCCCGGCAGTCTGGAGCGGGTCATAACCGAAGACTGGGACCGCAGCCCATCATCCATCTGCTTCTCGGCGGACGGAAATACCATTTATGTCACGGCAGCCAACACGGGCCAGATATCCCTATTCGCCATTGACGTAAAAACCGGTGCGACCCGAACCATCGTCAAGGAGGGCAGAGCAGGTTCTCCAGGCATCGCAGGGCAAAGAATTATTTACGGTCTTTCTAATCTAAGCTCTCCGGTGGAACTGTATTCTGTAAATCCTGACGGTAGCGATGTGCGACAAATCACCAATATCAATTCAGAAAAAATCGCCGCTGCTCGTATGGGGCAATACGAGCAATTTACCTTCGCCGGCTGGAACGACGAGACGGTTTATTGCTACGTAGTCAAACCGATTGATTTCGACCCCGATAAAAAATACCCGGTCGCTTTTCTGATTCACGGCGGCCCGCAGGGTTCGTTCGGCAACTCTTTTCACTATCGCTGGAATCCGCAGGCCTATGCCGGCGCCGGCTATGCAGCAGTCATGGTCGATTTCCACGGCTCGACCGGTTACGGCCAGGCCTTTTGTGATTCTATCCGAGCCGACTGGGGCGGCAAGCCTTTGGAAGATTTACAAAAAGGGCTGGCGGCGGCTTTGGAGCGTTATCCATGGATGGATGGTGACAGAGTAGGAGCCCTCGGAGCTTCGTTCGGCGGCTATATGATCAACTGGATCGCAGGCAACTGGTCCGACCGTTTCCGCTGCCTTGTCAACCACGACGGCAACCTTTGCGAACGAATGGCTTATTACGATACCGAAGAGTTATGGTTTCCCGAGTGGGATCGTGTCGGCACCCCATGGGATAATCCTGAGAGCTATGAAAAGCACAATCCGGTCAATTTTGTCAAGAACTGGAAGACTCCCATGCTCGTAATCCACGGAGCGCTGGATTTTCGCGTGGCCGATACCCAGGGCCTGGGCACATTTAATGCCCTTCAACGGCGAGGGATTCCCAGCAAGCTGCTCTACTTCCCCGACGAAAACCACTGGGTCCTGAAACCGGCAAATTCCATCCTCTGGCACGAAACCGTAATCGCCTGGCTCGACCGATGGCTTAAAAATGATGATTGATTACCGATCAGGAATCATTTAATATGTTATCGACATTGACTTGAAAGCAGAGTTGTTTTGGGATTCTTGAAACAAGGTTATACTGATGAATAAGAAGTATGTCAGAGCGATTTTTCCGGGCTCGTTCGATCCGATTACGAACGGGCATCTGGATGTTATCAATCGCGGCATGAAGCTCTTCGATGAGCTGGTAATCGCGGTGGGGCGAAGTCCGGTCAAAAACCAGCTTTTCACGCCCGAAGAGCGTGTGGAGATGATATCGGAGTTGATCGACCAGAAGAAGATGCCTGGCGTTTCAGTTGAAAGTTTCGAAGGACTGACGGTCGAATACGCCGCCCGGAAGAAGGCGGATGTAATCCTGCGCGGCCTGCGGAGCCTTACCGACGTTCAATATGAATTCCAGCTCGCCATGACCAACCGGGCCGTAGCCGGCATAGAAACGATCTTTATTATGACCAGCGAACAGTACGGCTTCACCAGCTCGACCTTGATACGCGAGATTGCTTCATTAGGCGGAGATCTGTCAAATTTGATTCCGAAAAGTATCCAGAAGCGTTTGAAAAAGCGTCTTAAGAAGTAGAATCATGTGGGATATTCGATATTCGGATTTGTGCCAAACATGTTTACAATCAGTGTAGAAAGACACTTTCGGGCTTCGCACCAGTTGATCCTGCCGGACGGTTCAAAGGAACCCGTTCACAATCATGACTGGGTCGTAACCGCCAGTCTCAGCAGTGAAAGGCTGAATAATATGGGAGTTGTGATGGACTTCCAGACACTTCAGGCAATGATAGATAAAACGGTTGCCGGATTTAATGATACGGCGTTGGAGAGCATCAGCTATTTTCAGCAGAACAATCCATCTGCCGAGAACGTAGCGAAATATATCTATGAGAAACTCCAAATCAAGCTGCCCAAAGGCGTAAAACTGCGAAATGTCCGGATTGTGGAGGAGCCGGGCTGTTCGGCAAAGTTCCACGAATAAAAAATTCGCTCTTGAGTGGACCGCTGAATTTGTCGATTATTTTTGCTGGATTCCGGCATTTTCATTTTAATACATATTGTGCGATACGCTTTTGTTGTTATAATAATAGAAGGTGGAGATTGATCCACTCAAAACGGACGCTTTCAACAGCGTGCATGAAGAGGCAGATATTCAAAAGACAAAATAAGTTATGCAGTGTCAGATTTGTAATAAGAACGATGCGACGATTCACCTGACGGAGATCGCCGATGGAGTGCGCACGGAAATGCACATCTGTGAGCAGTGTGCCATCGAGCAGGACATCGCGGTCAAGAGTCATATCCCGATCAACGAGCTGCTCAGCAATCTGCTGGCCGTCCAGCCGTCGGATGATGAGCTTTCGGGCCCTTCTGAGCAGAAGCTTGCCTGTCCGAACTGCGGCTTTACTCTGGCACAATTCCGCAAGGAAGGAGTCCTGGGCTGTCCCAGCGATTACGAGGTTTTTGAGAAAACACTTCTTTCCCTTATCGATAAAGCGCACGATGGCAAGACAACTCACTGCGGCAAAATCCCTTTGAAGACGCCCCAAGACACGAAAAAGCAAATGGAGATGCTGAACCTGCGTCAGCAACTGGAAGCGGCGGTTATAAGTGAAGATTACGAGCTGGCCGCCGAATTACGGGACAAGATAAAACAAAGCGAAAAATAATAACGCTAAAGACGATACGCAATACGAACATGAAACTGACCGATATAAGCAATGATATAAACGAGTGGTTTGACGGCTCCGGGCCGTTGGCGGATATCGTAATATCCTCGCGGATTCGCCTGGCCAGAAATCTGGACGGCTATAAGTTCCTGAGCCGCTGCTCGAACAGTGAAAAATCTGAAATACTCGACAAGCTCAGAGACATTATGATGTCGCTCGACCTTGGCGATAAAGTCTTCTATGTCAGCGTGGATAAAGCGCCGACTCTTAACAAACATTTTCTCGTGGAACGGCATCTTATCAGCCGGCACCACGCTTTCGGCAAAGGCCCCCGAGGCGTAGTGATCGCAGAGCGGGAATTCTTTACGGCGATGATTAACGAAGAGGACCACCTGCGAATCCAGGTCTTGAAAGCGGGCTGTCAACTGTCCGACTGCGCCCGGCAGATAAACCGCATCGACGATATGATAGAAGAAAAAGTCGATTTCGCCTTTAGCCCTCGCTATGGGTACCTGACGGCCTGCCCGACGAACGTGGGTACGGGAATCAGGGTCTCGGTAATGCTGCATCTGCCGGCTTTGAAGATGACCGGCCAGATCGAAAAGTTTTTCAATACCGCCAGGGATATGAATCTTGCCGTGCGCGGGCTTTTCGGTGAAGGGACCGAGGCGGCCAGCGACCTTTATCAATTGTCAAACCAGGCGACAATCGGCGTATCGGAGTCGGAAATCGTCTCGCGATTTGAAAAGACCATCATCCCCGAAATCATCGAATACGAAAATGCCGCCAGGTCGCAACTGCTCAGCAAGCAGTCCGACGTCCTCGACGACAAAATCTCACGCGCGATGGCCCTGCTCCAGAACGCCCATCTAATCAGCTCGCAGGAGGCATTGTTCCTGCTGAGCCACCTGCGATTGGGTATCAACATGCACGAGCACATGGGTGCTTCGACTCCCGCGATAGAAAAGCTTCGCGCGATCTGCGGCGCCGGCGACGACCCGGACAAGGCCTCTGCGCTTTCCATAGCCACGATCAATCGATTGTTCATGCTGACACTGCCGGCTCATCTTCAGCTAAACTACGGAAAACCGCTGGATCCTACCCACAGAGATGCCCTAAGAGCACAAATCATCCGCTCAGCCCTGAACCAGGACAACCCACGCAAAAGCTGAGATTCATCCTGTCCATTAAAATCTGGAGCGTTTCTGTGGCTGATAGTCTATTTTTTGAAAACAAAGCCAATTTCCTCAAAATCCCCCTTGGGCTTGCTACAGGTCAGCGCTGCGAATAGGTGTGGAATGATAATTTTGCTTAAGGCTTGGTAGCATCGGCTGAATCTGCCAAAATGGCACAAAAATTGGCATTTGGAAATTTGCCTGAAGGAGGGCGGAAAAAAGCTAAATTCTTGTGACAAGGCGATTTAAGTGACTTCCATAAGCATAATCTTCTCTTTGGCACGTTTTTTGCACATTATGGGCTATGAGGTATGAAATTATTTCGAAAGGAATATGACTATGGGTAAAATTATTGGAATAGATCTGGGAACGACAAATTCTGTGGTAGCCGTGATGGAAGGCTCCGATCCGAAGGTGCTGATCAATTCTTCCGGATCCCGGCTTACTTCTTCGGTAGTCGGTTTTACAGATAAGGGCGAAAGACTTGTCGGGCAGATTGCACGGCATCAGCAGGTCACAAATCCGGAAAACACCGTGTTTTCCATTAAGCGTTTTATGGGCCGGCGTCACAATGAGGTCTCGTCGGAAGAGAAGATTGTGCCGTATAAAATAACCGGGGCCGCAGATGAACTGGTGAAGGTCGATGTCCGGGGCAAGGAATATACGCCGCCTGAGATTTCGGCAATGATTCTGCAGGACCTGAAGAAGACGGCCGAGGATTATCTGGGCGAAACAGTTACAAACGCCGTGATTACCGTTCCGGCTTACTTCAACGATTCGCAGCGCCAGGCCACCAAGGACGCCGGCAAGATCGCGGGGCTCGAAGTCGATCGTATCATAAATGAGCCGACCGCAGCGGCACTTGCATACGGTCTTGAGAAGAAAAAGAACGAAAAGGTCGCCGTCTTTGACTTTGGCGGCGGAACATTTGACGTTTCGGTACTCGATATTGGCGACAATGTCTTTGAAGTTCTCAGCACGAACGGTGATACGCATCTTGGTGGTGACGATCTGGACGCCGTGCTGATCAATTTCCTGGCCGATGAATTCAAAAAGACCGAGGGCATCGACCTGCGGGGCGATGCAATGGCCCATCAGCGTCTTAAGGAAGCTGCCGAAAAAGCAAAGTGCGAATTGAGCTCGCAGCTTGAGAGCACGGTCAATCTGCCGTTCATTACCGCCGACGCATCCGGCCCCAAGCATCTGCAGATTACAATCAGCCGCAGCAAGTTCGAATCGCTCGTTGATCCCATTCTTGAACGGCTTAAGACTCCATGTCGCAAAGCGATCGACGATGCCAAGCTCAAAGCCGGTGATATCGCTGAGGTTCTGCTCGTCGGCGGTTCGACAAGGATTCCGAAAGTCCAGCAGATCGTCAAAGACATCTTCGAAAAGGAGCCGAACAAGAGCATCAATCCCGATGAAGTCGTTGCCGTCGGTGCCGCCATTCAGGGTGCGGTATTGGCCGGTGACGTAGGTGTTAAGGATATTTTGCTTCTGGACGTCACACCGCTTTCGCTGGGCGTCGAGACATTGGGCGGGGTTCTGACAAGATTAATCGAGCGCAACACTACGATTCCGACCAGCAAGAAAGAGATTTTCTCGACGGCCGCCGACAGTCAGACGACTGTTGACATCCATGTTCTGCAGGGCGAGCGTGAGTTCGCCAGAGACAACCGCACGCTCGGCAGGTTCCAGCTTGCTGACCTGCCGCCGGCGCCGCGGGGCATTCCGCAGATTGAAGTGGCCTTTGATATTGACGCCAACGGTATTTTGAACGTCTCGGCCAAGGACATCGGGACCGGCAAGCAGCAGTCGATTGAGATTAAATCCAGCTCCGGACTTAGCGACGAGGAGATCGAGAAGATGACTAAAGACGCCGAATCCCACGCCGAGGATGATAAGAAGAAGAGGCAAGTGGTGGACCTGAAGAACCAGGCGGACCAGTTGATTTATTCGACGGAAAAAACGCTCAAAGAGCACGGCGATAAAGTCTCGGCAGAGACCCGTGGTAATATCGAGAACGCGGCCAACAATCTCAAAGAAGCAATCAAGGGCGAGGACGCCGACGCCATAAAGAAGGCGATTGAGAATCTGGGCACCGCCGGCCAGGAATTGGGCAAGGTGCTTTATGAAGAGGCAGCCAAAAAGCAGGCCGCTTCGGCACCAACCGGCAACGCCTCACAGGCGGCACCTCCTCCCGAAGAAGAAGCTCAAAGGAAAAAGCCCGATGACGTTATCGATGCTGAATTCGAGGCGAAAGACAGCTAATTGAAATATGAAATATAAAGCTGGACGCTAAGAAGTTTTTGACTCTTCCGCCGGCTCCCAGACAGGCCGGATGGAAAATAGAACGTGCAAAAAAAGCCGGAGCGCAGGTCCAAAATTAAATAACCTGCCCCGGCTTATTTGCCTATACAAGAGCTTTGAGTTTCGAATTTGCCTTTCTTTAACGAGATTGCCCCAGAGCATTCAGCAGCTCTTTGATAATCAGCTTATCGCCCAGTGTCGCGGTTAGATCGGGAAGGTCGTATGTAGTCAATGCTCCATGTACAGCGTTAACCTGCTGATTGTAAGAGCGGCCCGACTCTATCACGTTCGACCATGAACTGAGCAAACCCGTCAACCTCACTGAGCCGAAGAGTTCCAGTTCGAGCGCTGCGGCATGAAGCGTGGGGATGGTGACATTGCCGGCGGCAATTAAATCGACGGGCCCAGCTTGTTCTTTCCGCAGGAAACGCGCACAAACCAGCACGTCTTCGGCTCGCATACCGACATAGGAGCGTCCGAGCAGGTAAGCCGTGAAAACGTCCTTCCAATCGAGCCCGATAGCATCAGTAAATTTGTTCTGTTTGCTCTGCTGCGTTTCGCCCGTGCCTCGCACATCAACGGCCAGCACGCGTTTACCGGCTTTGACCATCGCCTCGATCGGCCCGCTTGCTGCGGAGACGGCACTTTTGCCTTCCTCGTGAATATACAAGACGGCAGCCTGTCCTGCATCCGTGCCCGGGACAAACATCAGTGCCGGAAGATAGATACCATCCTCCGGCGTCAGAATCAGCTTCTTAACCTGATATCCGTCTTGCTCAACGGTTCCGGAGTTTGTCACTTTGGGTTCGGGCAGTTCTGCGAGCTTGCGTATGCCGGCAATCTGACGTACCTCGTCCAGCAGTTCGGCACGGCTTTTATTTGCCCACTTCTTTTTACGCCGGCCGGCAAGGTCTTTTTCAAAGTCCCGGTTCAGGTCATACGTTGACCTTGCGCCGTCCAGATTCATCACCTGGCCGCCTGGAGCACACTGGACCTCCTCATCGCTGAGTAGTTTGATTTCCGGCTCAATAATAGGCTGATCTTTATTGAGCAGCCATCGTGACATCCACCGCACGATACCCTGTCGCTGGAGCCGATTGTAATTGTGTCCGGCGTCGTTTTCCAGCAGGTCGATACGTTCGGCAAACTCCATGCGCGTGTAGAGCCTTTTTGCATAGCGGAACGAATTCCACACCCCTGTGATGTCGAAGAAATCCCCCGTGGCGGCACAGATCAATATCGGCATCGGAGCCCGCATCATCAGGTAATCGGCGTGGTCCATGCCGAAGGCGATCTGGCCATAGATGTTTTGCTCGGCGTCCTGCGGACCGATGGTGTCCAGCAGTCGCTCGAAGCCGGTGATATAACAGCTCGGCGCCGCAGCAATAATACGCTCGTCCAGCGACATCAGGTACGATGTCTGCGTACCACCGCCGCTGTTGCCGGTGCAGCCGATGCGCTTGGGATCGACTTCGGGTCGAGATTGCAGGTAATCTATAGCCCGCATGCCGTCCCAAATTTCGAAACTGGCGGTATTGCGGCCGAGCAGGATGCTGCCGATACCGAGCATCGTATGTGCCCTTGTACCGGCAAGTCTCGGCAATTGCGAAAGCATCTGGCTTCGTTCGCCCTGGTCGATCGGATCGAAAACCAGCCCGGCCATGCCGTTGAGGGCCAGAAATGCCCCCATGGTCTGATATGCCTCGTGGGCTTTGCCGTTGGCGCTGTGGCCGCAGGGCACCAGCACGCCCGGATAAGGGGGCTTGTATTTACCGGCATCGGGCAAAAACAATAAGGCGCTGACATGATGCTTCGGCTGGCTTTCGAAGATGACTTTTTCAACCCGGTAGCCGTCGCGCGAAACGACGCCTGTCACCTGAGGATTCAGCGGCGTGCGCTCGGGCAGGCCGCCGATGGCCTCGATGAACTTCTCGCGAAGACGCTTTTGATATTTGACTATCTGCTCAGGCGTTTTACGCTGTTCATACCGGCTTTTCCAATCTTCGAACTTCTGACCGGCGAGCCGGTGCAGGTAATGACTCATCATGTCGCCCGGCGAGACGTTATCGATCTTTTCAGGCAAGACACGCAAGTCGTCCTGGCTAAAAACCGTAGCGTTTAGTGTCAGACCCAGACACACGACCATTGTAATTAATCTTTGTCGATTCATATCCAATCCTGCTCCAAATGAATAAAAAAGTTTCGCCGTTAGTCATACACAGATATTGATGATAGCAAAATCGAGGGAACAAATAAAGAAGTTCAAAAGTCAAAATTTTATGACTCACTTGCCGATACAAAACCGGCTGAAGATCTGTCCTAATATCTGCTCTTCGATATGTGCTGCCCCGGGCTGTTCGATATCGCTGACAGCCTGCCAGGCGGCGCGCAGCATCATTGCGGCGACCTCATCATTGCCGGCGTTCAATTCGCTGATGGATTCGCTGACGTGATCAATCGCCTCGGTGACCGCCTTTCTGTGCCGGGCTGTCAGGGCAACGCCGCCGGCACGAGGAACGTCGAATTTCTCGGTCAATTTGCCGTCGATTGTCTGTCGCAGTAGCTCTATTCCGGTGCCGGTCTCTGCGGAATTGGGCAGAAAATCAGTATTGAAGGATTCGTTTAACGCAGCAAGACGGTCGTGCAGAAATTGGTCCTGGATCAAATCACACTTGGTCGCAACCGGCACGAGAATTTTCGGCTCGATGAGATTTCGGATAGCGGCATCCTCGGACCACTCGGTTTTTGATATGTCGGCACAGAAGATAACTACAGAGCTGTTTCGCAGCGCCTCAATGGCCGCCTGTTGTGCCAATTCATCAAGGATATCCTCCGGCCGCATCAGAAGACCTGCACAATCGAACAGCACACACCTGCAATGTGACAATGTACAAACACCAGTCAGGACGTCACGGGTGGTTTTATGGCGGTGTGAGACGATGCTTCTTTCTTTGCCGAGCAGCTTATTGAGCAGACTGCTTTTTCCCGCGTTTGGAGCACCGGCAATTCCCACGGCCGGCAGGTCGATCACCGATTCATAACGAATACTATCCGAAAGCAACTGTTCAAGCTGGTCCTTTATCGCGGCAAGTCTCTTAACTGCGTCGGGTCGGGCGATAAATTCGATATCTTCGCCGCTGAAATCCAGACCTGCTTCGATAAGGCTGAGCAAATCCATCAGGCCTGCGAGCAGCTTTGCGGTCGTTTCGCCCAATCGCCCATCCAGCAGTTTTTCGGCGGCGGCCAGTTGATATTCGTTGGAGCTGACAATAATCTCGTTTACCGCCTCGGCCTGGGCCAGGTCGATCTTGCCGTTCAGATATGCCCTCGCCGTGAATTCACCCGGCTCGGCAATTCGTAGGCCTCTTTCCAATAGATTACCTACCAGAGCCTCCGTGACGGCAGGATTCGTATAAGCGTGGATCTCGGCGACGTCATCACCTGTATACGAATGCGGAGCGAAGAACAGGTACAGTTGCGCCTCGATTTCATATTTATCATCAAGAGCTATAGGGCCGGAAAATAGGGTGGGGCTTGCCCCACCGTGGAGGCTTCGCGATTCGATTGGTGGGCTAAAGCCCACCCTACAAACCTGCCTGCAAATTTCGATTGTGTTCGGCCCGGTGATGCGAACGATGACTCTTTGGTCTGAAGTCGGAGAACTGACAGCCACGATGGTGTCATGTAGTTCGTACATTCGGCGCTTCCGGTCGGCTTTGCAGGTGTATTACATATTTCTGAAGAACGGCTTGGGTTTCTTCTTTTTGACTTTTCCGCCGGTCTTGCTCGTTGCGGCAACCAGTCCCTCTGATTCGGCTTGTTCTTTTTCCCGGATGTGCTTGCGAATTACGTACTGCTCGATGACGCCGGCAAAGGTGCTTGCCATAATATACAGATTTACGCCGGACGGGGCTTTGTATAGCATCAGCGGGAACAGCAACGGCATCATGATCTTCATCATTTTCTGCTGCTGGGCCATTTGTGGATTTGTCGACGCGTTTGCCTGGGACGGCATAAGTTGCTGTTGCAGGTAAAACGCCACGCCCATCATGAGCGGCAGCAGATTCAGTGATTCTATCTTCCAGCCTAACAGGGGCATGGTCAACGTTGAGAATCTAACCAGGGCATCCGGGACGGAAAGGTCGGTAATCCAGAACGGCAGAAACGCGGCGCCTCGCAAATCGATACTGGCGTATACCGCGCTCCACAGAGCGATCCAAATGGGCATTTGTACCATCATCGGCAAAAAGCCCATAATCGGCGATGCTCCCTGCTCCCGGT
>JBARRE010000237.1:0-5302 GCA_049644065.1 Sedimentisphaerales bacterium
CAGCAACACTCAATCCTATCAACATATCGGAAACCGATCAGGGCTTCAGCATAAAAGAGGGCGAAGAACAGGTAATGTTCTATCAGCGTCAGCAAAAATCTATGGATGGAAAATACACACGCGCCAATTACATCCATCCGCTCTACGGCCTTGACGGCGAAATCCTGACTGAGGATTTCCCGGCCGACCATCTGCACCACCGCGGAATATTCTGGGCATGGCACCAGGTATGGCTCGGTGATAAGAAACTCGGTGACGGCTGGGCGGCAATCGATTTTTTCTGGGATGTCTATGATGCCGAAATTATGACGATAGATTCGCAGTCGCGCGGCCTGAAGCTTGGTGTGTACTGGAAATCGCCGCTCCTGACCGATGCAGATGGAAAGCAGCAGCCGTTTGTCAAAGAGACAACGACCATCCGGGTTCATCGTGCCGAAGGTGACATTCGCAAGATTGATTTCCAGATTGAGCTGCTCGCATTGAAAGATGACATGCGTCTGGGCGGCTCTGAAGACGCTAAGGGCTACGGCGGCTTCACGACACGGATACCATTGCCCGACGGCCTTGCATTCACCGGCACAAACGGTCCCGTAGAACCAACAAATCTGTCCGTCGAAGCCGGCCCCTGGCTGGACTTCTCGGGCAATCTTGGCGGGCAGGAAAAAACGAGCGGGCTGGCGATACTATGTCACAATTCCTCGCCCGGCTATCCCCAGCGATGGATCCTGAGAAGAAAGGGCAGCGCGCAAAATCCTGTTTATCCGGGGCGTCACCCCGTCCCGCTGTCACGCGAGAAACCGCTCGTTTTACGCTATCGCCTCATTATCCACCGCGGCGGTGTCAACGACGTAAATCTTGACAGATTACAGGCCGAATATAACAGCTCACCTGACCCGCTTTTCGACAAAGAATAGACGTCAAGGATGGAATTGCAACGAGTAGAGATTGGCGTCCTTCATAACAAATTTGAGTCGTATTGGTCGGCCGGAAAGTGAGCTTAAATCAGTTCCATGTCGCCAGGCGGCGGGATGCCCGATATAATTTCCTATCAGTTCCTCTGCTTCTTGCAGGGAATAACGAGGGATCGGTTCACCATCGGCAGCCTGAATTTCGACTTTTATGAATCCCGGAGCGGAAGTGGCAAAGTTCAGCAGAAGTTTCCTGCCTGTAAAAGTGAATGGCCTGGTAGTAATACTGCCGCCTTCGTATGGGGCATAAATTGAAACAAAACCATCGAGCCTCAGCGAGTAGCGACGTAGATGTGCGGTCGGCTGGGCGTAATCGTGCTGGACATAGAGCGACATTTGGGCAGGTCCGGTTTGAATAACGTTCAGGGCGGGATAATTGGAGCGGGAAACCCAGTTTTGCAGACCGATGCCCGGCCGGATGAAACCTTCCATGAAAGTCCGGTCATAGAGATTGCCGCCGCGGGATGTTATTAAGACCGCGTCGGAGCAATCCTTGAAATAGTCGGGATTCACATTCACCTGTTTTGCCTGCTCGTCGCTGAGAATCTGCCTGCCGGGCAGAAACCGGGCGGCAATCGATATGTAGATATGAGGCGCTCGGAAATAGGGATGTGTCTGGTTTGTATAAATGTGCTCAAGCGGAGTATCGCCGAAACTCATTTGCTCCGGTTCGGTCCAGTTTAGAAAATCCCCGGATGTCGTTCGGCCGACGCTGCGGAAACCAGTATAGCCTGTGCCTGTCCAGGTCCGGAAGTAACATAGATAACATTGTTCATTGTCGGACCAGAAGGCGACATTCTGAGAATCGAAAAGTCCTTTTGTGAAGACGGGTTCCTGGCGGAGTTTTCTCCAGTGAATTCCGTCGGCGGAGATGTATGCAACCAGGCCGCTTTTTTGGGTTCCCCCGAGGGCCTTATAACGCCGGCCTTCCGGGATGCCGGGTCTCGTGTCGAGGAATGGACTGAAATTGTGGTTGACCGGAGCGGCGTCGGCCAGGATTACGTTGTTTGATTTCGATCCCTTTACGGCGAAGAGATTGAGTTTGGGTTTGAAGATGTTGATGCCGTCTGCTGATTCGGCGTAGCAGGTGGCCTCCTGCTCGCTGCCGTCTCTGCCTGCTTCCGGGAGCCCCCGGTAGTAAAAGCGATACTTGTCCCCGTCTCTGATCACGGTACAGTAGCCGCAGAAAGGGCCTTCCCATGATTCGTCGAATTTTAGCACCGGGCCTTCGTCACGTGGGTGATGCAATACCAGATGGACTCCATCAAGACAATCGATCAGATAATTGTCAATAAACAGCTCCCGGCGAGAACCGATGTCTATCCATTTGGGCTCTTTTGCAAAAGAACGTGACCCCGGTAAGGATGGACCCAATGTCCACAGGATGACAATTGTTAATAGTAAAGTTCTGTTCCTATTCATTTCGGACTCATAAAAATTTATTGTTTTGCTATTCTAACTATAAACTATAGTACAGGCGACTCCGCGAAAGGCAATATCCTTATGAGCGTATCATTTGGTTCCTTATAAACTTGCTATGGCATATATTTCACATAGAAGGCATATCCCAGGGAGTAAAATTGGTTTTAATTGTTTCTTTTTTGCAGAATCGAGGTAAAATTAGCACCTTATTGGATTTGTTGCGTACGACTTTTGGCAGAGCGCAAATGTAGGAGTGTTTGCGAATATGAGTGAAGGTAAATTGAAAACGGCGATACTTGGTCTCAATGAGGGTGGGCAGCTTCTGCTGCAAGCGTCCGAGGCGGTGGATTGTTTGCAGATACAGGCAGTGGCCGATAAAGATACGAATCATGCCGAGAAAATCGCAGGTCAATACAAATGTGCCGCTTTTGATGATTACAGGCAATTGATTATACAGAATCAGCTCGATTGCCTGCTGCTGGCCGCGCCGATGCACAGTTGCGATGAATATGTGCGGATGGCGATGAAAAAGAAATTCAACGTATTGAAGCTGGCGCCGGCGGCGAGGGATTTTGAAGAAGCAGCGGAATTCGTCCGCTTGGGCGAAGAGCAGGAGATACAATTTGCAATTGCCAATCCGGGCCGGTATGCTCGCAGTTATGTTGAGCTGCGGAAACTTCTTGAAGAAGGCGAGATCGAGCATATCTTTCTTATGACTGCTTTCTGTAATGTCGGCGATCATCCGGAGCCCGGCTGGCGGACCGATCCGAAACTCGCCGGCGGCGGCGTGCTGCTGCACGATTGCTACCGGATGATCGACCAGGTAGTTTCGAATTTCGACATGCCGCAACAAATCTATTCCCTCAATACGAACCAGGCCCAGGACAAGCAGCAGCGATTGTATCTAACGGAAGATACGGCGATTGTCACGATGAAATTCAGCGATACTTTCATCGGCAACTTTATCGCTTCGCGGCGAGCGGGAACCGGGCCCAAAGAGGAGTTCCTGAAACTGTACGCAAAGGACAAGGTCCTGACAGCCAGTGGTACGCAACTGACTGTGAGCGATGGTCTCGGCCGGGCGATTAAGAAATTGAAATACGACGATGACGAGCTTGTCTGTACGACGGAGCTGCTCAAGAGTTTCGCCGGAAGTATATTGTCGCCGGATAAGAATAAGCTTTGCAGCAGCGGCAGAGAAAATCTTAAAGATATGGCCGTCATTGAATCGGCGTATCTTTCGGCCCGTACCGGTTTTCCGGAGGAGCCCGGCAAGATTCTGCAGATGGCATCGCTCGGGGTTGATAAAGCGGCAAGTGAATAACAATCCGTTAAATTATATATAAATAACCGTTTGACAAATAATACAACAAGTAATAGTCTATTACTGTGAATTGATAACCATATTATTGTTGAGTAATTTGGAGATTTCGGCATGGAAGACAGCAAGAAAAAACCGATTATGATCGGTGTTATCGTTGTGTGCATAATTGTGGCCGGCTTGATAACCTTTGCCAGGCGTGGCGGAGAAAGCGGCGGTATCGATGGCATTCCTGACGATAAAATGACTTGGGTTAAATGCAACAATCCGAGCTGCAAGGCCGAGTACGAAATGGGTGAGAAGCAATACCACATAGACATGCAAGAGCGTTTCAATCCTATGGCACGGACTTCACCGCCGCTGACTTGCGAAAAGTGCGGCAAAGACAGCCTTTTCCAGGCTGTGAAATGTGTAAATCCGTCTTGCGGCGCAGTATTCTTCAAAGATAGCTTTCCTAACGATCATTTCGACCGCTGCCCCGAATGCAAGCAGAGCGAAACGGAAGAGATCAGGAAGAAACGGTTGGCCGAGGGACAATAAGCCGGACCGACAAGCGGAACGAATTGCTGACCGACTTTCAGGTTTGCGATGTAAGCGGTTTCTGTTGCCGTTCTTTCGCTTTACTCAAACACTGTCTTTGATCGAAGTGTTAAAATAGGCAAAATAATCTTAACAAGCCCGACCTTTGTAGAGGTTGGGTTTTTTCTTGCCGCATTCCTTTCAGCAGTAGGACAGGCTTTGGTCAGAGTAACAGAATGCTGATTTTGTGTCCTTCAGCACGGCTTTTAATGCTCTTTTGGTTGCTTGCGAGGTAGTTTTGCTCGCCATTGTTCGGCTTCTTCCGGCTTGTTCCAGGCTTCGTAGAGGGCGATTAGATTTTTCATAGATTCTATTGTGTGTGGGTGAGTGTCACCGAGTTTGAGGCGGCGGCCTTCGATGGCTTCGAGAAAAAATTTCTCCGCTTCTTCGTAACGCGTTTGCTCTTTGTAGAGTACGGCCAATTCGTGCATCGACTCATAACAGGCAGGATGGTCTGGGCCCAGCTTTTGTTGCCTGCCGTGCAATGCTTGGTGGAGCATAGATTCTGCCTCTTCATAACGTTGCTGCTCGCGGCGGAGGACGCCGAAGTCGTTGAGGGTCTTGAGTGTTTCCCAGTGATCCTCACCCAGTTTCTCTTTCTGGATCTCTCGGATGTCCTGAAATAGCGATTCGGCCTCTGTAAAGCGTCCCTGCTTGGTGTACAATGTAGCCAGGCCGCTCAGCATTGGCAGTGAGTAGCGATGTATACCTTCGCCAGGGAGAGACCGCTGCTGTCGTTCTATTACCTCTCGTAAAAGTGCTTCTGCTTCCTGATAGCGCCCTTGATCCAAGTACAGCATGGCCTGAATCTCATGAGGGAGCTTCCGATCACTTTTGTCGATGTCCAGTGCCTTGAATAGCATTTGCTCTGCTTGTTGGTACCGACCCTGCGCTCGATACGTATCTGCCAGACTTCGCATAAGTTTGACCCTCATAGATGGGGCGATGGCATCTCCCTTTCGGAATTGGAAGTGCATCGTTTCCAAATAGAGCCGTTCGGATTCCTCGTATC
>JBARRE010000238.1:0-4440 GCA_049644065.1 Sedimentisphaerales bacterium
CACTTTGACCAGGGGACCGAAGCATCATTTCTTTGGTTATTACGGGATATGCCCCTGGAATAAGTCGGGCCGGTGTCTTGTTTGTCTTGAGAGCGGCTTCCAGGACCGTATGCCAACTCCGGGCGAAGCCGCGGCCATTGGCCTGGTCGATTCACAGACAGGCCGATTCGAAAAAGTAGCAGAAACGCGCGCCTGGAACCTGCAGCAGGGAGCGATGCTTCATTGGAATCCGCTCAATCCCGAGCGTCAAATCATCTACAACGACGAGAAAAGCGATGACATCGTATCGGTCGTTCTGGATGTAGAGTCGTTAGAGAAACGCATCCTACCGCGAGCGGTAAGCGCGGTCAGCCATAGCGGCAAATGGGCGCTCAGCCTTACCTATGGCAGAACGGGCCGGCTGCGGAAAGTCGTCGGCTACGGAGCGGCAAAAGATCCCAACCCCGACAACCCGGCGCCGGATAACGACGGCGTTTTCCTGATGGATCTGACTACTGGCAAAAGCAGGCTGGCCGTCTCTATCGCGGAGGTCTATGGCCGCCTGGTTAAGAAGTATCCGCTCCTGAAGGGCGCACACATGTGGTTTAACCATACGGTTTTCAATAAGAATGACACAAGGTTCTTCTTCCTCGCGCGGGCCAACCTGCCGCCGAAAGGGCGCAGGTATACCGCCATGTTCACGGCAAACCTGGACGGCTCCGAGCTTCGAGAGGTTGTACCGTTCGACAGGGAAGTATCACACTTCGACTGGCGAAACGACAGGGAAATCATCGCTACTTTCATAATAGAAGGGACTGGCCGCAAGCACGTATTCTTTACGGATGGCCGGGCGGACTATAAGGTGATAGGCGACGGCTTTCTGGATTTCGACGGGCATTGCAGTTTCTCGCCGGACCGGAACTGGATAGTGACGGACCGAAAGCGCCGCAGCACGATGGACCAGGCCCTGTTGCTATATAACCTGCAAACCGGGCAAAAGGTGGAACTATGCAGGTGTGCCATGCAGGAAAAGAAATACATGTCGGGTGACATACGCTGTGACTTTCATCCCCGCTGGAGCCGCAATGGCGACCAGATTTGCTTCGACGCCATCGAGCCAGAAAATGCCACAAGGCAGCTTCACATTGCGTACGTGAAAGGACTGTGACTATGGACCTGTGTCCGAAGCCCCGAAGCCTTCTGCGGCAATCTCAAGCGTAAGTCATTGCACGAGGACCATTCTAATCGCGATATTGGCGAGAGCGGCGAGGCCCCAGGCTGCTACTACGATTAGAGCTGCATCGGGCCAGATTTCGGCCGTGGTGAACTTTGAAATCAGGATCAGCAGCACGATAAATGAAAGCAATCCGCTAAAATAAGGTATGGGCAGCAGACCTGCCAGCGATGCGATGAACGCGGCCGCAAAAAGACCGAGCAATGAGCCTTCTTCTTTTGTCAGCTTCATCGCAAGCCATAGTGCGAAGGCTGAAACTGTGAGTTGAACGAAAAACGTAATTATTAACAAGTGGTAAGGCATAAATTATAAAGGCACAAAGGCACATAGACACAAAGGGCATGAGGCTTTGTCGTCTTTGTATTTTTTAGTCAATAGGCGGGTGTCGCCATGTCACATTCCAAGACCGACATAAGCAAAATAACGAACACAATGACCAGCACCGCCACTATCACCTTTAGGTATTTGATTTTGAGTTCCTTCTTTACGCTCATCATACAAATCTCCCAAACACTATCCAATTATAGCATATATTGAACGTGTACAGGAGAAATATCCAATATCGAGCAAGGAATTTCTAAAAACGAATCTTTCGACTTCGCTTAGGGGCAAGTCAAGCAAAAATGTTGGCATTTTCTTGAATTATTGAGCAAAGCCTGATATTCTGCCGGCAATAGGGCTCGGCGGCGCCGCTGGGCGGGAGTGAATTTGAATCTTAATTAACAAGGAATTCGACCATGTGGAACCGCATTAGTTTACTCGTATTGCTTATCCTGATCGCCGCTCCGGCAACGGCCTATACCGACTCTGGTCAAAGCACACGCGTTATCGATGCCAAACAACACGCCTATGGCGGCAGCGGCCGGTATCCGTACCGGGATAAAAGCGATTACGTTCTAAAGGAGTTGGACCTCAAGGCCGGCGACGTTGTGGTGGACATCGGGGCCGGTGACGGCTGGTGGGGCCGGCAGATGGCCAGGTCCGTTGGCGCCGAGGGCGTTATTCACGCCTCGGAGGTCGAGCAGAGGAAAGTTGACGATATGAAGAAAAAGCTCGCCGACGTGCCGCAGATTAAGCCTTATCTGTCTCCGCTCGACGGCACCGCTTTGCCCGAGAACTCCTGCGACCTTGCCTTTCTGTCCAAGACCTACCACCACTTGAATGAAGGCAGTCATGTGGATTATCTGCGTCATCTGCGAAAGGTCGTCAAGCCTACCGGCCGGCTTTGTGTGATTGAGATGAATCCGGCGCTCGGCAGCGGACGAGGTAGTGAGCACGCCTGGTCCCCCGGGCTGCTGATCCAGCAGGCTGAGGAGGCCGGATGGATTCTCGTACGTTGTGAGCTGATGACAGGGACGTATCACTTCATAGCGATTTTTGTCCAGAAGGAGCTTTTTCCGCCTCAGCCTTCAAGAGGCGGGCGCGCTGCCGGAAACAATTAGAATTAAACTATAAAACCGCCGCTGTCTTTTATGGGGGGACTAAGAGCCTCTCGAAAACGACCAGATGTCACCTTTATATGTCGTACCGTCGGCGTTAACCTCATCAATCCTCCAATAGTACGTCGTCCCTGGTACAAGATAAGGGGATCGAACAGAACCAACATTAAACCATGTCTCGGTCTGGTTACCCTTGAATGTTCCGCTCGTGCCGGTATCCACATTGTCACGATCATCACCAAAGTAGACATCGTGCGAGATCGCAGACATTCCCGGCGACCAGCTAAGGGTAATCCAGGAATCTGTATGGGTGGCGCCATCAGCAGGGTAAGGGTAAGAGGCCACCTCGGACCGGCTCCTAACATCGCCTTCACAAGTCACTTCCACCGAGCCGACGTTGTTGTTCCATTCGCCCCCGTCGTTAAGGCCGAAAAACAGCCTTGTAGCACCTTCAGGAACAGCAATATTCTCCAGGCTTGATCCAATAGCGAACGCTTGCTGAATTTCGGGGGTGGTCATGTCGTCTCCGAGAGTGAGGCTAATGGGTTTAGCCCTTGGATCGGGTGGGTCGTTCGTCAGGAACACTCCGACCAGCGTATTGAGCGGTGCTATCACTCGACTTATCCCGCCGAGGTTGACATACTCATCATGGGTATCATCGTAGAAACCAAAGCCATCGGGTCCCGTTCCGCTGTAGATATCAGCGTAACGGTTCCAAACTCCCGCGGCACTGATGGATAACTTGCCACCGCTGTAGACTTCGATGGATGGAGGTATGGAATTAGCTATAAGAGCCGTATCGTTGTGGAAGTTGTCGTGGTCTCCAGGTCCCACCGGATCTGGGGGATAATCGGATTCGAGGATGGCTTGGTCTTGCCCTGCGAAGAAGATACACGCTGGCCCTGGCACCGTAACTACGCGTACAACCTCTGCATTTTGAAGGTGCCCTCCGTTTAGGGTGATCTCAATGCCAGAGTGGTCATTTATCCTCTCTATGTATTTTACTGTGATCGTATGGTATCCGGCCTGTGCAGCAGTGACGGTCATCGAGTCGGTGTCGAAGTGGGAAGCGAACGGAATTGAGAGTACCTCCTGGCCCCACGCGGTGTCGCCATCCAGGAAGACATAGACATCATCGTCGCTTGCCACCATTAAATTGTCCCCTTCCTCCAAGTAGATCAAGCCCTTGAACAGAGCCGCAAATACATGATGAGCAGACTGCCCACTTACATTATCCCCAATGCTCTGCAGGGGATTCCAATCTTCGCCGCCTGATGCGTGTCCGTCCTTCGAGAATAGGCCGCCTCTGAGATCAAATGCGGTAATGCTCGTGAAAGCATGATCGGTGTACACCGTGTTCCCCGACGAGCCATCCGCCAGGTACTTGTCATCCCATGCATCTTGAGGTGTCGCGGCACTTTGCCATGAGTCCCATTGATCGGTATCATAATTGTAGTTATCGTAGTAAGTGATTTCAAAGTGCTTAGGTGCATCGGCGGCATTGGGTGAAATTGAGAAGCTCCAGACATTACCTTTCCACGGACTGTTTGCCTCGTTTTCATTAACCTCATCTATTCGCCAGTAATATGTTGTGTCTGGAACAAGGCCATCCGGATAAGGAAATCCGGGAAAGCCGACAATAAAATACTCCGAGGTCTGATTGCCCCTGAATACTTCGGCGTCACTGTCATTTACATCGTCAAAATTCTCGCCGAAGTAAACATCGTGCGAAACCGCAAAATCACCGGCGTACCACGACATGCTGGCCCACGTATACACATGGACAGC
>JBARRE010000239.1:0-2188 GCA_049644065.1 Sedimentisphaerales bacterium
TTGTTAACCTCCTAAAAGACTGTTTGACGTACTCTCAACTTCTAATTGTCCTTATAAACGATTCCAAGACGTCGCACGTTATCTCATTTCACACCTTCCTTTCTGCTCTAACCTTTGCAACTTTGACTGGGCTTTTCATTTCTCTGTTTTCCAACGAATTCTTATCGTTTCCACATACTTCTTCAGAAAAGTTTCAAAATCTTGCGCAGAATCTTCAAATTTTCTTGCCGCGCATCTAAATATGACATATAATAAGAGCACCGTTTTTGGGAGACACCCGTTCAAAGCGTTCGTCTGAGCCGGCGACTATTGGATTCTTTGATTTATTCAGACGTCCGGGAGCTTAAACAGCGGAGGAACTGCTAATGGGACGTGATGACTACACGGACATAGGAGGCACGGGAGAGGTATTTTTGACCACGCACTGGTCGCTAATTCAGGGCGTGTGTTCAAGCGACGAGGATGGAAACCGAGCCTTGATTGGCTTGCTGATGAATCGTTATTGGAAGCCTATCTACTGCTATTTGCGGCGTAAGGGCTACAACAACGAACAGGCCAAGGATCTGACACAAGGATTCTTCCATGAAGTTGTGCTCGAACGGCATCTGATCGAAAACGCCGATGCGGCCAAAGGACGATTCCGTTCATTTCTACTGATGGCCCTCGACAGATATCTCGTCAACGTTCAACAAATGGAGACGGCTCGGAAGCGCATGCCAAAAGGAAGGCTTATTCCACTGGACATGGTCGAGCCCCCTGAACTGCCCCAGAGTCTCATGATATCCGCTCCGGAAGATACGTTCCGTTACGCCTGGATATCGGGCTTGCTGGAGCGCGTTTTGGAGCAGGTGGAGGCCAAATGCTATGAGGATGGCAAGACCGTCCATTGGTGTCTCTTCCGAGACCGCCTGCTCCGGCCAATTATTGAAAGAATCGACCCTGTTTCGATCAAGGAACTCTGTGCTAAGTACGGTATCGAAGATAGCGCAAAGGTGTCCAACATGATCGTGACCGTCAAGCGGCGATTCCAGACCACCCTAAAGCAGCACCTGCGCGACTCCGTTATCTCAGATGAACACGTGGAGGATGAAATTGAAGAAATTCGAAGATTTTTCCCAAAAATCGCGCAAGAATGGAAATAATTTCTGAATATTATATTGGTAGGTTGGTGTTTTAGACCTACTGTGAATATATATCGCGGTAATAAGAATATGAGCAATGAACCAAAGAAAAGCTTCTTCGGCCTGGAGCCAGATCAACTTAACCGTCTTTTTTCTCTTGGCACAGGTCATGGTGAAAGTGCCGAACCTGAGAACGAGGAGGCAGAGCCACCACAGCCCGCCGATTCCACTGGGCCCTCCAATTCATCCGACTTCACGGCTTCTCTTCAATCGTCCGTTGAACACATTGGGCAGTGGATAGGCCCGTACAAACTCGTTCACATGCTCGGTGAAGGTGGTATGGGGGTGGTGTATCTGGCCCAGCAGGAACAGCCCATCAGGCGCCAATTAGCTTTGAAGGTCATCAAGCCCGGTATGGATTCCAAGCGGATTCTCGCCCGGTTCGAGGCAGAACGACAAGCATTGGCCCTGCTCGACCATCCGAATATCGCTCACGTCTACCAAGCCGGGTCGACGGAGGCCGGCCGACCTTATTTTGTCATGGAGTACGTCAAAGGCTTACCCATTACCAAGCATTGTGACCTTCAAGTGCTTACGATTGAGGATCGGCTTCGGCTGTTTCTACAAGTCTGTCAAGCCATGCAGCATGCCCACCAGAAGGGGATAATCCACCGGGATATAAAACCATCCAATATCCTGGTCTCCGAGCAGCAGGATAAGGCCATTCCGAAGATTATTGACTTTGGTGTGGCCAAGGCCATCAACCAACCGCTTACTGAGCAGACCTTCTACACCGAGCAGGGCCAACTCGTGGGGACACCAGAGTACATGAGTCCGGAGCAGGCTGACCTCCGCAGCCAGGATATCGACATACGCACGGATATCTACTCTCTCGGCGTACTCCTTTACGAGCTGCTTACCGGCGTCCTGCCCTTTGATCACCAGACGATTCGCAAGGGGGGAATCGACCACATCCGCGAAGTGATCTGCAAGCAGGACCCCGCAACACCCAGCACGAGACTGAGCAAAACATCGGCGGCCGAATCCGCGGACTCGGCTCGGTGTCG
>JBARRE010000240.1:0-7739 GCA_049644065.1 Sedimentisphaerales bacterium
CCTTTTCCGTAACGCTCACGACCAAGGCTCTTAACCAAAGCCGCTTACGGTGGTTTGCAACCTGCTCCTGCAAGCCGGTTGCGGGAGGCCTACTCCCATCTCTGACACTGCTTGCTGCGGCACACTGACATTATGTCTCCATTTTGACACCACAGACACTGATTTTTTCCTATATTGAGTCCTAATATAAACAACTTTTTGACTAAAAAACGAAATTTTTTGTATCGTCAAAGTATTCAATGGACGTTCTCTATACTACGCCTGAAGGCGGCCATTTCCAGAACAGGGATTTTAGTGTTTGGCTTTGAGCTCTTCATAAGTGCACTGTTTTAAAACAAAGGGCTGGTACTGGCTTTCAACAAGCTGTACGAATGCCGCCGCCCGGGGAGGCAAAACAGGGGGTATGTCAATGCTTTCTGGGATAATGCGTTGCCAGCCAGCGGATATCGATATTGTCGGGGTCGCTCAGTCCGGTCATATCAGGATAACGGGTCCCATCCCGTATTTCATTGGACCAGCGCTGCGTTCGCGGATCGTCCCAGGTCTTTTTTGTCGAATGGCCGTCCGCATACCCAAACATGGTCACATTGTTGTGAAAAACAGCGATGGTATCGATCAAGATGAACTTATACGGGTCGAACGCCCACGCATCCATGTTATAATCCCGATTGTCATTTTCTTCGACAACGATATAGGTAGAACTGGCATTCTTCAACTCCGTTATCCTGACCAGACGGTCGGCGCCCGCGTCCGCTCCATACCTGCTGGTCAGTTGGGGAACCGGTGCGTTCAGATGATAAGGCAAGGAGTAAGTTCGGTAGCCGCCAGTACCGCCATATCCGGGATAAGTCGGCGCTCTTACGGAACGCTTGTCAGTCGGACAATTCACCAGCTTCGCTTTCTTGTAGTACGGAAACAACGTCCCCGTTTCAATCCCGCGAATTTCCTCCTCAGCGGTAAAGTTGGATGTCTTCGTAGCGCCTGACACAAGGTCCCTGGGCGGCCCGACCCAATCATACCGGGGACTGCCGATAATGCCCGTCATCGGGCCGCACATGATGTAGTCATTGTTTTCGGCATACATCATCCAGGCCAGAACCAACTGCCTTTCATTCATCAGGCAAACGGAAGAACCAACCTGTTGTTTTGCGATGTTCAATGCCGGTATGAGGATCGCCGTAAGAAGCGCAATAATTGCAATGACCACCAACAATTCAATGAGTGTAAATCCATTTCTTGATTTCATCACCATGATCCCTGAGGTAGCTCCGGTACATTTCTCTGAGTGTATTCTGTAGAGATTGGAATTGTTCATTGTTATGTTCATCCCTTTAATTATCAGTTATATAGATCATCTGCTTTCAACAATATTGTGAATCGGGGTATGGTAATAGTCAAGACAAATTTGCCCAGAGTATCTCGAAGTGAAACGGCCAAAATGGTAGAATAATGTTCGGGAGGCAGGTCACGATGTCTATGATACTGGATCATGAAGTCGAAGGGATGTTCAGATGAGAGACGAAACATGGTTGATAGGTCGTAAGGTGGATGCCTCAAAGAAAATTATTATGGCAACAGAGATTTTAGTGTTTGACTTTGAGCTCTTCATAGGTGTCCGGGACAAATGATCCTTAAAATGGCCTTTTCTAAAACGTCTTAAGTGTTGTATGAGTGTGTGTGGACAACGGATCAAATCTCCGTGTGTTAGCGGTTGAATCCCACCACTACCCATTGCTATAACATATTGGATGCCAAGCAGTTATGCTTAGCAGTTTGTTCTGGCCAGAGGGCTGAAATCACCACTGCAACACTTTTGCAACAGATTCTTGCATAACCCGCGGGCAGTTGCCTGCCTCGCACGACCCACCAGATCATCATGGACACGAAGATAATACTTGTGCGTTGTCTTGAAATCGGCATGGCCTGCAAGCTTCATTACATCGTATTCCCTCATGCCTTCCTTAAACCAGTTACAGATCGCGGTTCTTCTAAGATCGTGGAACTGACCTTCTTTGACACGTGCCCTCCGTAGAATCTTACAGAAATCTGGATTGAAATTATTGACCACCTTCAACCGAGAGTCCGAATAGGTCCACCTACCCTTGGCACGAAGTTCGTTTTGAATGTATTCGTACCTGGCAGGTGGAACAAAAACATATGGATGGCCTTCAGACTGTCTGCCCTGGTGGTCAACCAGAAACTGGGTGAGTCCATCAGTCAAAGGGAGCGTTCTACAATCAGTATCTTTGATCAGCCATTCCCACATCTGAGTGGTGTTCGCTTTCGGAGAGACTTTTATCGTCTGTTCTTCAAAATCGATGTCTCCCCACGTGCAATTTAGGAGTTCTCCTCGCCTCAAAGCAGTCGAGATGGCAACGACAATAAACAAGTCCCACCTCAGACGTGTCTGCTCGTTGGACTTTTGAGTGAAGTCCTGAGCTGCTTTCAGGATGCGTTCACATTCACTGTCGCTGTAGATATTGATCTCGTTCCGAGAACACTTTGGCATCTTGATACATTTGAGCGGATTATCATCAAGCTGATTACGTGCAACGGCGGCACTGAAAATGCACTTAATCTCAGTAAGTTTCTTCGAAACCGTTGCAGGGCTGTTACCTTTGTCCAGGCAGCTTTGACGATAGAATTCAGCGTCCTTCAGACAGACTCTCCGGTAATCAATGTTGCCAATTACTCTAATGAAATCTTCCATTGCGGACTTATACTCCCTGCGGGTACTTTCTCGAATTTGATTACTGGTTCTCGTCAAGCTGTCCTCTACAAAATCCCTGAGCTTCATAGAGCCAGGCTCAACGATGCCCATTATCAACTTACGTTCAAACTGTCCTCTTTGACGTTCGGCCTTGCGGCGATCTGCATGGCCTAAGGATTTCTGCCTTCTTCTTCCCTGCTCATCCGTATAGAGCAGATAATACGTGAACTTCTTGCCATCATATGATGGTCTTTCCCATAGCTTTACCAGCTGCTTCATTTTTGACCTCCTTTCTGATGCTGGCTTAGCTCAGGTTAATCCGCGGACCATTATCGCCAGACATCAGGCCGATGCCACACAATTTATTTCCCATCAGTGGTTTCCTTCTCAATCCATTCGAGAATTGCATTTAACGGGTAAAGCGTCTTGTTGCACAAGCGAATCCTTGGCAGGCTCCTATACCTCTTCAGATGCTCTATGACGTTATGCTGGTTCTTGGCCGCGCTGATTTCTGGTATCCGTAAGAACCGAACCAGATCGTTTTGTGTCATCAACTGTGGAACTGGCTGCCAAGCGTCCCCGCCCTTAGGTATTGTGGTGGTCAGTTCCCACATTGTATAGTTACGGTATTCAATCATGAACTCATACCTCCTCGCTACACGGCCGACTATTTCAGAAGAATCAGCCTACGATCTGCTATCTAAAACGATGTTCAAGTTCACCCTATTCAAACATTTCTGGACACTTCGGATATGTCGGAAGGTGGAGACTCCGACTTTTTCACAAGGATAAGTGTCAATGGGCCTCTCACCGGACGGTTATTGTAATGGCCAACGCATTTTAACTTCTAACAACTGGGACAGATGATCAACGGACTTGTTGTCCGTTAGTCTTTGACGCTCCCGATCCAAAGCTAAAATATTCATTGTTAGACCTCTATGTCAGGTCCTTTAAAATTTGGGCAGGCCCAGTGACGAGTCCCTATTCAATGGCTCACGATAGCCGAATAACTGACGGAAGGCCTGGTTTGCATAGTGTCAATTCATCTAAAAAGTTTCTTGAAATTTACAATTTTCGACAAATACTTATGTTTGTTTGCAGTAGATCTGAGCAAAATTAATGTCTGTGAGTACATTTTGGTATCACAAATTTTCGAAAAATTTGACGTTTTTTAGCTTGTAGAAAGGGTGCTTTTCGTGTGCTACTAATAGGCTGGTGGGGCTAGCCTGGAAATCACTGAATAAGAACAATTCTGCATAGCAGCATTTGAAAAACCACCGCTATCTTTGTATAATAACATAAGTCTCCCGAGACATTAAAACTTTGCGGACGCATCTGTGGAGAGTGAGTCATATTCTGTGTTTTCTTTATAAGTGGCTTTGGGTCGGAAAAAGCTAAGATTTGATTTTCTGGAAAGACTATGACTGATGTCACACGTATTCTGAATGCTATCGAGCAAGGCGACGCTGTAAAGGGCGGAGCAAAACCGCGGCGGGTGTGTAGGTGGAGAGAAACTGCGGCACTTCCAAGCAATTTCTGCGAAAATGGTCGGTTTTCGCTGTTGCGTAAGCAGCGAATGCAACAGTCATTTTCAGCAGAAAGGAAAGGAAGTGTTCAAGGACATGGAAGAATGGATACGAATCAGGCAGCGAGTTTTGAGGGAAGGAGTCAGTAAACGTCAAATTCTCAGAGAGACCGGAATGCATTGGACCACGCTTGAGAAGATTCTCAAGTACCCGTCACCGCCGGGCTATTGCAGAACCAAGCCACCCAAGAAAAGCAAGGTTGGTCCCTATCTGGAGAGGATCAGGCGAATCATCAAGCAAGACAAGCAGATGCTCAGGAAGCAGCGTCACACAGCCAAAAGAATATGGCAGGTTCTGCAGAAGGAGGGATTTACTGGCGGCTACACCATTGTCAAGGATGCGGTCAGGGAGATTAAGAGGACCGGCAAGGAAGTATTCATGCCGCTTAAACATCCCCCTGGTGAAGCTCAGGTTGATTTCGGCCAGGCCATTGTGAAGATGGGTGGCATCCTACGCAAGATATTCTTCTTCGTAATGGCGTTGCCCTATTCGGATGTTTTCTTCGTCAAGGCCTACGACCGGGAGTGTACGGAGACCTTTTGGGACGGTCACGTCCATGCCTTTCAATTCTTTGGCGGCGTTGCCAAACGAATCACATATGACAACAGCAAAATTGCCGCCTCTAAAATCATTGGTCCTCGCCAAAGGGAACTGACCTCTGGTTTTCTCCAACATGTCAGTCATTATCTGTTCAGGTATCACTTCTGCCTCGTACGGCGAGCTAATGAGAAGGGTCTGGTGGAAGGTCTTGTCAAATTTGCCCGTTTGAACTTTCTGGTTCCGGTGCCTCAGGTAAGAGACTTTGACGAACTGAATACACATTTACTGCAGATGTGCCGCGAAGATATGCGCAGGAAGCTGCGAGGCCATAGTAAATCCAAGGAAGAACTGCTGCTGGAAGAGAGCTTTTGTTTTCTCCCTCTGCCTTTCAAGCCCTTTGATGCCTGCCGCAAGGAACCTGGAAAGGTCAATTCAAAGCAATTGCCCCCCGTTAATAACATCACTCGTCCGGAAACTCACAGAACCGCTGTACTGTTTCCAGCATCTGAACGAGTGCACACGAAGAATTAAGCTCCAGAGGATGATCTTGCTCACCACCTATACAACACTCACAACCACAATAAGTCTGATCGTATACCTCATAAGTCTGATCGTATACCTCAGATTCATACTCATACTGCTGCTGTTCCCCCGCTCCACCTGTAGCTAGCGAATCGGATTGGCGACCAGCAAGATAGTTGTGTAATCTCGTACAATAAGCTTGGGCCAGGTCACCGAGGTCGATTGAACAGGTTACCACGGCCATCCCCAACAATCCACTTTCGAGACAGGCCGAAAAGTAGATAATGGTACTCAACTGTCGTTTGGACAATCCTTCCAGTTCAGACCGGATCCCGTCTTTCAACCTGCCTAGATCAGGGGGCACGTCCAACGATGGACGCAGTCCAAGGCGGTCGAATAGCTTATTAGAATAGCACCGGTGTAGAAAATGATTGGCCTCGGGCGATACTGGGAGGTCGAATACGATATCGATCGAAAGATCTTGAACAATAGGTTCAATCAAATCATGTTTGGATAAACGCAGGCTAAGGTCTATGTATGTGCAGACCAAGCGGTATATGTTGATCTCCGCCCCTGTATCTGGTCCATAATTCTTCAGATTCTTCAAAGCCGCTCCCAGGAGAGCCGGGAAACGGGTCGTGAGGTTGTTGCCGCCCGGGGTCAAGAGGATCCCATGTTCATCATCTACCGCCACATACGTGTCGTCAATTCTGTGGATTTCGAATGACATAATTGGTTTTCTCCGCTTCCTACCGACTCTTAATCTTTTCAATCATCAATACCATGAAATTCATGTTCGCCAATAACATGTAAATGTACCCGCTCATCGGCTCCAAGCGAGTTGAAGACAGCCGACGCCTGGTCTGATATAGACGCCGGTGTCTTGCTGACCAACACAAGTCTACATCGGCTATTCTTGCCACGCGATGATCCTTGTCAAAAGGAATTTAAGGGCTGAATGTCACTTTTTATACATCCTATTCCTACTCAGAAAAAAGAGATATTTTATAGGACAGGAGTAAAAAAATACGTAGAATTACTTATATGAAAAAGCTGGAAAATAAGCCTCTTTATTCTGCCAAAGTTGCTAAACTAAAACACACTGGAAGTCTCTGCGGGATGCTTATGCGGTACTTCTGGAATCAGGTTTTCATATTCCAATCGTACTTCTCTGATTAATGTGTCGGCAAACTCTTGGCCGTAAAGCAGAACAAGGTAATCCTGTATAAGACCTGTGGTGGTGTCAAAGTTTTTCAAGAGCTTCGACTTTTTGGAGGCATAGTAGCTTATTCTTCTTTCCCAAAGCTGAGAATATCAATGCTGTTTAAGAAGATACCATTCCATGTTGGTATGAGCAAGGACCTTGTCCTGTTAGAACGGGCAGAATTGAAGGTTGCGACGAGTATAAATCAGTTTTCAATAAGTGGCTTGCAATAGAATATAATGTTGTCGGTCTAAGCTTTCATAAGGGTTTCCATATATTCTTTGATCAGCCTAATTACAAGGAAACACTATATCATCTATCCAGGCAGTGTCTTCACCCCTGGAAGTCGAACTATCCTTTGAATATGTCCACTCAAATGTTCTCGTGCCCGCTTCCACCGGGAATGATACTTCAATCCAACCTTGATCGCCGGACCACTTATCCTGCTCTGCTCCATCAATATAGAACTTCAAATAGTCAAATTTCTGTTCCGAAGAAATCTTACAGTAAAAGGTAATATTACCTTCAACACAGTCAAGAATTACACTCAATGTTGAAGTGTCGTTATTATTTATAGAGCCCGCTTGAGCACAGTAGTTCCCGGAATGCGCCTCTGTCGAGATCACCCACTCGGCGTCGCCGGAACTCTTCCAGTCGAGGTTGTTAAAGTCACCCATCTCAAAGTCATCAAACGGGATTACCAATAGTATTTCACCAAGTGGCACAAAGATAAGGTCGATCTCAGGATTTGCCTGGTGAATTTGGGGGATATAGACATTCACTGAGTCTGCATCCAAGGGATTGCCATCCAGGTTTAGATACTTCAAACTCGTTAGATTTGTAATAGCGCTAATTGAGCTGATCCGGTTGCGATGGATACTTAAGTACTGAAGTCTATTCAGGCCGGCCAGCGCAGTGATATCATTGATCTTATTCCAGCCTAAGTCAAGTTCGATCAATTTGGTCAAATCCGCCAAGGCCGAGATGTCGCTTATCTGATTTAGGGAGAAGTCAAGACTTGTCAATTTGATCAAACTCGCCAGGGCTGAGATATCGCTTATCTGATTGTTGAAGAGGTAAAGGGTTATAAGGTTGGTCAAATCCTTCACAGCGGAAATATCGCTTATCTGATTGCTGGAGAGGGAAAGGGTTGTCAGATTCATCAAAGACGCCACAA
>JBARRE010000241.1:0-2425 GCA_049644065.1 Sedimentisphaerales bacterium
GACTTCTTTCTCGCCGTTGACGATTCTCCTGCCGAGCGTACCGACCGCCTGGTAGCCGACGAACATGACCGTGTTCTCGGGCCTGGTGATATTATTAACCAGGTGGTGTTTGACTCTCCCGCCCGTGCACATCCCCGAGCCTGCGATGACCATTACCGTGCCCCTGATATGGTTAATGGCCTTTGACTCATCGCTTGTCCCAGCCATTTTCAGTCCCGGAAATTCAAACGGTGACTTGTTGCGCCTCATGAATTCGGTCATCTCCTCATCGTACAACTCGCGGTGCTTCTGAAAAACCTTTGTAATGCGAGAAGCCATCGGGCTGTCCAGAAAAACCGGCAATTGTGGTATCGCTTTTTCGAGCAGCAGTTCGTTGATATAATACAAAAGCTCCTGCGATCGCTCGAGCGCAAAGCTCGGGACGATAATGTTGCCGCCTGCCTGCTTCGTCGAATTGATGACTTCAGCGATCAGTTTTTTCGTATCTTCGGGCCCTTCATGCACGCGGTCGCCATAGGTGGACTCGATCAGGACATAGTCGGCCTGTTCGACAATAGAAGGGTCCTGCACAATCGGCCTGTCCGGCCTGCCTATGTCGCCTGAAAATATGACTATTCTGTCTTGCCCGTCCTGGCTGACCTTGACCTTGATAATCGAGGAACCGAGAACATGACCCGCATCGCAAAAAGTCGCTTCAACGCCGGCACCAATCTCGATAGTTTTTTTGTATTTCACGGTGGAGAATTGTGGAAAACAAGCCTCGGCATCGGCGGTCGTATAAAGCGGTTCAACCGGATAGGAGCCTTTTCGCCCTTCCCGTTTATGCCTTTTACGCTTGTACTCGGCATCTTCTTCCTGTATGTGAGCTGAATCCAGCAGAATGATTTGCGCTATCTCCGCGGTGGCGGCGGTACAATATATTCTGCCTTTGAATCCTTCTTTGACAAGCTTCGGCAATAAACCGCAATGATCCAGATGTGCGTGAGTTAAAAGAACGGCATCCAGGCTCTCAGGCGGACAAGTAAAGGGCTCCCAGTTCCTTGCCCGAAACTGCCGTTCCTGATAAAGTCCGCAATCTACAAGAATCTTCGTGCCGTTAGCTTCCAGGAGGTGTCGGGATCCGGTAACGTTCTGGGCGGCACCAAGGAATTTCATTTTTATTGACATAGCCTACCTCATTTTAATAAACGTCGATTTCCAATAATCGATTCTACAAAGATATCCCCGCTAAGTCAAGCAAAGAAATAATGTTGCGGTCGATTGAGAGCCCCCGCAGATTAGAAATTCCGAAACGGGCCGCGAGGCTCGGCCTCGGCCATGCGTTTTTCCCACGCGACAAAACGCGACTTGACCATGCTCAAAACATCGGGCTTTTCCTTCGATAAATCGTGCTGCTCACCGATATCCGAGGATAAGTCGAACAATCCCGAACCGCGAGATGATTCGACCCACTTGTAGTTTCCGACGCGGGCCGCTTTATCGCCCCGGCGCTGCCAGAACATCTCTTTGCGAGGTGATTTTTGCTTGCCTGCCAGTAAGGAAGCCATATCGGAGCCGTCCAATACCACGCCTTTGGGCAGCCGAGTTCCCGCAGCGTTACAAATCATGGGGAATATCTCCATAGAGCTGAGAAACTCATCGCATACCAAGCCCGCCGGGACGACACCCGGCCAGCGTACGATGCAGGGAACTCGAAGACCGCCCTCGAACATTCTGCTTTTACCGCCTCGCAACGGACCATTGTCTGCTGCGCTCCCGCTGCCGCCGTTATCCGAGAAGAAGATAACAATCGTATTTTCCTCCAGGCCGTGCCTGGCCAGCAGATCCATCATATGGCCTATCGCCTCGTCCATATAAGTAATGGCCGCCATATATCGCATTCGTTTGGCCCGGCGGGAATTTGCCTCTTTCGGGTCATATTGTCCATAGTTAGCGCGTATGTACTCAATCGGTGCCTGCACCCCGGGGCGGGGACGTTCGAGGTTCGAGGCGCCATGCGGAGCATTAAACGGCACGTAGCAAAAGAAAGGACGGTCTTTATGCTTTTCGATGAACCTTAATGCCTCACGCCGGAAAAGGTCCGTCGCATACGTCCCTTTGTCCTCTGTGGTCGGTTCGTTGCCCCGGCACATCGATGGAACTCCGTATCGCTCATGCGTCCAGTAATCGATGCCGGTGTTGGTAAATCCGTAGAACTCGTCGAAACCTCGCTGGCACGGAAGAAAACGGTGCAGTTGTCCAAGGTCCCACTTGCCGAATATTCCGCTTACATAGCCGGCATCTTTGAGCACCCCTGGGATTAGCACTTCGCGGGTGTCCATTCCGCCGACCATCTCCCACGATACTACGTATTCGTCTTTGGGATAGAGGTAGTCATGGTCGACAAGGTCATTGCGGAACATATCGTATGTACCGTTGCGCTGGG
>JBARRE010000242.1:0-2578 GCA_049644065.1 Sedimentisphaerales bacterium
GACCAATCTTGCCGATGCTTTGCGGCCTTATGCCGATATGAGCCATTACGGCTATGCCTGCGTCACTGACTGCTTTGATTACATCCAGGTATGGGCTGGTCGCTTCGATTTTAACCATTTGTGCCCCTGCCTGGCTAACGAACCGGCCGGCGTTCTTTATCGCCTCGGTTATTCCGACCTGATGAGACAAAAACGGCATATCGGCTACCAGAAAAACATTTGGCGCCCCTCGCCGAACGGCAGCAGTAATAGTAACCATAAAATCCATCGTTGCCGGAAGGGTTGTATCGAATCCCAGTACGGCCTGCGCAGCGGAGTCACCGACCAGTATCATCTGAACGCCGGTCTGAGATATAAGCTTGGCTGTATTGTAGTCGTAACAGCTTATTGCGGCGATTTTGCGGTTCTGGCGCTTGGAAGTAAGCAGTTCCGAAATCGTAATCCGGGTATTCATAATCATTCTTTCAGGTAAATATGTGCCAAAGAAATAACAGACAGACAGTTAAAATATTGGAACAAAGTAAATTTATCAAGCGTAATCTAATTGGGATATTTGGTCGGATATGGATATTTTTTAGAAAAAATAAAAATTATTTAGGAATTCTATAGCTTAAGCCTTGATTTATGGTAAATAAAATGTAGCTTTTTTTTAATTTTTCACTTTTTCTTTAAAGAAAACTTTGGTATTTATTCGATTAGTTAATTAGGGAAGATTAAAACCAAATAAAAGGAGTTTTTGGGGCGCGCTATTATCAGCTTTTCATCACCCTCCTCCGAAGCCAGATTCTGTTTTTCTAGAATCTGGCTTTTTTAGTGCCTATCTATTCAATATGGGTAATTATTAAATGCCTACATGCGTCAAGATAGGGGCAATGTGCAACACGGGGGTGCATTTTTAGTATTTTTATTTCAGGTGATACAGAAAAACTCGATTCTCTTGGAGCTTCGTGTGAAAAGAAATAAATTGTACATGAATTTCAAAGCACAAATTTCTTCACTTTTATATTACATTCAAGCCTTTAACTCACTAACTATGTAATAACAAACACCCACAGTAATAATCTACTGTGACAACCTCAATTTTATTCAGACAAAAAAAAATTAAAAAATATTTAAAATAGTATTGCATAAGAGTGCATATAGTGATATATTGCTGCATAATAAGAAAGGTTATACATTATGCAATTGATGTCGATAGAAGATTTGGCAGCTTATCTGGGCGATTCGAAACGAACAATTTACAAGTACATCGCCAGTGGGGATTGTCCACCTTATATGCGGATAAGCGCTAAAAATATAAAGTTTGACCGGGCGGAAGTAGACGCCTGGCTGGAATCGAAGAAGGTATATCCTATTTCCGGAGGTGAACAAATGAATGGTCTTAAAACGGTTAATGCTAAGGAAATGATAAAGAATGCGATCAAGAGGAACAAGCTGCCCTGGACACCACGTGCGAGGGCCGTATTAAAACAAGCAGAAAAGAAGGCTCGAAAGGAAGGTTTTGACCTTGTAGGTACCGAGCACGTTTTGTTTGGGATCGTGTCCGTGAAAGACTGCCTTGGCGCAGTAATTCTAAAGAATCTCGGTGCGGACGCAAACAGATGCGTTGGTCTATATGAGAAGCTGTGTAAACCATCAGGTCAAAATGATGCCGGTAAAGCCGAACTCTCCGATGATATTCACAATGTCGTTAAATGCGCCTATGAGCAAGGTGCAGAGTGGGGACATGAGTACATAGGTGCCGAGCATCTGCTGGTCGGGATACTCCTCGCAGGCAAAGGACTGGGATTCAGAATCCTTACCGATATAGGTGTCACTCTGGAGAAGGTGCGTGAGGAGACTGCGAGGCTGATTGTCTGCAAAAGTTAAGACGTGAGAAGAAGAAAGGATGAGAATATGACTGCGGGAGTTTTAGCATTAAACATTGACACATGGCAGAAGATAGAACCCTTTTTGCTCACTGCCTACGCTGTCATACTTGTACTGCTCATCATTTGCTTGTTTCTGGTCTCAAGGTACTTCAGGACCGCAGGCAAGGAGCAGAAACTAATCCGTCTGGATGTGGGCAAGCTGGCCGAAGAAGTTCATCTCTTGCGGCAGGAGTTGAAAGGCGGCAAGGAGCGCGACTCTTCAGGGCAGTCAGTATGACGTTTTCATAGCGGTAACGACTCGATCGTTGTCCTGGTGGTCTTTTTCTATCTTGATTTGTGCGAAGGCGCCGGTTTGTTCGAGCAGCTTTCTGACGGCGGGGCCCTGAGCATAACCGATTTCCAGCATTAACGCGGCACCGGGTTTTAAGAACTCGTCCACATTCTTTATAATCCTTAGGTAAACATCCAAACCATCAACTCCGGCGAGCAGGGCCGAGGCCGGTTCGAAGTCTTTTACGTTTTTGTCAAGCTTCTCATACTCGGCGGTACTTACATAAGGAGGATTGCAGACAATCAAATCGAATTGGCTTACATCCAGTTGTTGGATGACAGGCTCGAATAAATCGCCGCACAGCAACCGGACATGCTCCGTGAGCCGATGCTTCTCTACGTTTCTCGCGGCAACTTCAAGGGCGGTGGAGGATATG
>JBARRE010000243.1:0-5025 GCA_049644065.1 Sedimentisphaerales bacterium
CGCACGGATGGCAAAGGTCGATTTCTTATCAAGGGTATCCCTAAAGGTGTATACGAGGCTCTTGTAGACTACAGTTCGGATGACATCTGGCTCTATGACACAAGAGAGATTGTCATCGATGCGAACGTGGAATTAGATTTCGATATGGGTGCAGGAACGGTCGGCGGAAGAGTTCCTGAGCGATTCATCGGTATAGAGAGATTAGACATAAGAGTGGAGCGCTGGGCACCTAAGCAGTCGAGAGATGATCGGGGACTGCGTACCGATTGGGAATTCGCCCGCGGTGATGTTAAGATTGACTCGGAGGGCTACTTCACGTGTTCGCACTTACGGGCCGGTCGTTATCATCTCCAATTGATCACGAAGCGAGGAATCATGGGAATCTCAGATATCTTTGAGTTAAGTGAGTCCGAGCATCTGGAAGATGTTGTGTTCAATATCGGCAGTGGGAGGATTCAAATATCCGTCGTTGATCTGGAGACAGCAGATGCGATCCCAAACGCGCGGTTCGCGATAAAAAACGATTTGGAAACCATATTGCGGCGCATGAGTACCGATGAAGAAGGACTGGTAGAATGCCCAGATCTACCAAGAGGCAAATATGTCGTGTGGGTTCAAACTCCCGGCTACATTACAGGAAAATCCGAGTGGTTGAGCGTCGATAATGGCACTTCCACTGCGGCAACCGTGTACCTGGAGCGTGCCGCGATCGTCGCATTTGAATTGACGGCTGACGTTCGGCAACAGATTACTGCCGAGATGGCATGTGTTTGCATTCGGGTCACTGATTTGGATACTGGGCGGTCAGTGCCAAAGCCGACGCCAATGCAGGGCAATTATCGAGAATACGATGAACACACAGTTTACTTCGTCCCAGACGACATATCTCGACGGGGCCCGCCAACGATTGATCTGCCGCAAGGATGGTACAGGATCAAATACCGTCTAATTCAGGGCAAAAAGAACTACATCAATACGACTCTCCCTCCATTGGTTGAAGGAGCAGTAAGCATTGAACTACTCAAAGGCAAAACTACAACAATAATTGTTTTTGAGGACTAAGCTCGCCGTACACAAGGGGATTATCGGGGATGTTGGGGCTGCTGAAAAAGTCCATGTTTTTCCTTTATTCAAATTGTTTCGGTCATCCACTTTTCTTGGCACACAGAAAAAAACCCTGCAATGAATTGCAGGGCTTAATATAAATAATCAGATCCCTTGATTGTACTCGGGATGACAAACGGGAATTCACGCTGTTTTGTGGTCCATGAAACCTTCGAGCTTTCGGGATCGGACAGGGTGCTGGAGCTTGCGGATGGCCTTTGCTTCGACCTGGCGGACACGCTCGCGGGTGACTTTGAAAATTCGCCCGACCTCTTCTAATGTATAAGTGTAGCCGTCGCCGATTCCGTAGCGGAGCTTGATGATCTCACGCTCGCGGTAGGAAAGAGTTTTCAGGACCACGTCGATCCTGTCTTTGAGCATTTCCTGCGTGGCCGAGGCGACGGGCGAATCAATTTCGTGATCTTCGATAAAGTCGCCGAAGTAGCTGTCCTCGCTTTCTCCGATGGGTCTGTCGAGGCTGATCGGATGCTTGGAGATCTTTAGCACCCGGCGGGTCTCCTCGATGGTCATCTCTGCTTCCTTGGCGATTTCTTCAACGGTCGCCTCTCTTCCAAATTTCTGATGCAAGACTTTGCCGGCGGTTCTCAGCCGGCTCATTGTTTCGATCATATGGACAGGTATGCGAATCGTCCGGGCGTGGTCGGCGATGGCGCGGGTGATTGCCTGGCGAATCCACAAGGTGGCATAGGTGCTGAACTTGTAGCCCCGGCGGTACTCGTATTTGTCAACGGCTCGCATCAGGCCGGTGTTGCCTTCCTGAATGAGGTCGAGAAAGCTCAGGCCGCGGTTGCGATATTTCTTGGCGATGGAGACGACCAGGCGGAGGTTGGCGCTGGAGAGCGCTCGCTTTGTTTCCTCGTATTGGGTGTAAACTTTTTCCAGGATGGCGAGTCTTTTAGTGAGCTGTTGCGGCGTTTCCATCACCAATTCCTGGAGACCATTAAGTTCCTGTTCCATTGCTTCTATATCTTCGGTTGTAATATCGCCGTTGGGGCCGGCTGCGATTGCCTGCTCTAATTGATGCATTTTATCGCAGATGCCGTGGAGCTTATTTTTTATCGGCTGAATTCTGCTGGTTCGCAGACTTAGCTCTTCGAGAAGTGTTGCGATTTTCCGCTTGGATCTGCGCAGCCGTTTCAATGCCTGCTTGCTCTCGCTCTTGTTTTGGTTCCTGAGAGTTTGCCGAAATAGACTTTGGTTGACCTCAAGCAGTTGATCTACTGTTTTGATGTTTTCAGGGAGTCGTTTTTTTATTACGCTTTTGGTCATGTTTTGTGCCGTGCCGACTTTGATTGTTCTATCAAAAGACATCGAGCCGTTATGGACTTGCTGTAGTAAATCCAGGGAGTTTCTGGCACAGTAGTCGCATTGGAGCATTTTTCTTCTAAAGGCCATCCGGGCCAGTTCGATTTTTCTTGCTAAAGAGATTTCAGAATTCCGCGTCAGCAGCGGTATCTGGCCCATCTGAGTCAAATACATCCGGATGGGATCGTCAATTCGTCGAGCGACATCTTCGCCGACAAGTTGTTTTTCGAGCAGGTCATCCTCATCTTTGAGCTGTTTATCTTTATCGCCTTCTTCACCGTCCAGGGATTCATCTGCTTCGTCAAACTCATCATCTTCTGCTTTCGCGGCCAGTCGCAATTCGGCATCAGCCTCATCGATCAGGCTGATTCCCCTCTCATCCAGCGTAGCCAGCAGCCGATCCAGGCGAACTGCACTAACAGCATCTTCCGGCAAATCATCGTTCATCTCATCGTAAGTGAGGAATCCTTTTTTCTCGCCCTTTTTGATGAGCATTTTTATTTGCTGTTCGGCGTCTTTGCTTTTAGTGATTATTGTCGATTCGTCCTCCGCCACGATTTCTATAGCAGCCTCTTTTTTAATAGTCTTTTTTTTACGTGTCTTTTTTCGTTTTTTTGCCACAATTAGCACCCTTGTCTATATTTTATATAATCAATCCGTAATCACACGCCACGGAAAGCCGATTTATTCTCAACCGGACATAATCGCAAACGTCTCTATCGCGCCCAATTGCCTTTACGGCCGTATGCGCGCGGTTGTTCGCTACACCATTCCCACGTTATGCGGATTTGTCTTTTCCTTACTATCATAAACTCTTCGTAGAAACTCACTTTGATTCTCGGTACTTTCGATCAGGCCATCTTGTTTCTGTGTCTCATATCGCTCAATCGCACCCAAAGCCCCGGCCAGGCTGGATTCAAAATGGCCCTTCTTCTGACCGGCCGCCGCCAATTCCATGATACAATTGCCAATTTCCACAGACTCCGTCCGAGCCAGAATTTCTTTCAGCGAAACATTAACATCGCCATCCAGCGTCTCGAACAGAATTGCCGCCACCTGCCCAAGTATCGGTACATCAAATACGTCCGCTGTAATTTTTTGTTTCACTGTCTCGTACAACTTTGGTTCATTCAGCAGCACTTCCAGCACATCTTGCTGAGCTGCGGCAAAACGGCCCTGCCCGTAATCGACGCCGGGCACGTTTTCGCTCCGGCTCTCATAGCTGGCGGCTCTCTGCACCCGCCTGAGGCGATTATTCAACTCGGCGTTGATTTGTCTGCTGTCAAGGCCGATAATTTTCGAAATCTGGTTTACTCGCAGCCCTAAGTCGATATCCGAGATTTTGCCTGCCTGCAGGGCCGTCGCGATGGTCTGCAAGTATTCATCAATCGCCGACTTCTTGCCCGCCAACGTATCATCGGTAGCGAACTTCTCCCTCAGCCTTTCCCATTTGAACCGGAAGACGTCAACCGCATCGGCGATGAGCCGCTCGAATCCCTCTTTTCCGGCTGTTAAAAGAAAATCGCATGGATCTTTGCCTTCCGGCACAGAGGCCAGCTTGATATCGATCCGCTGCGCGAGGCAGACATCCAGCGCCCTGTTGGCCGCCTCAATCCCCGCTACGTCGCTGTCGAATATCAGGATGACCTTCTTGGCGTACCGCCTTAAGAGGCGCCCGTGCCCCGCCGTGAAGCTGGTTCCCAGCGCCGCAACTACGTTGCCGCAGCCGAACTGATGCGCCATGATACAGTCGGTATAGCCTTCCACGACGACAGCCGTTCCCGTCGAGACAATTTCATGCCGGGCCTGCTCCAGTCCGTAGAGCGAATTGCTCTTATCGAACAGTACAGTCGTTGGCGAATTTATGTATTTGGCGCCGCTATCGTCCAGCGTCCTGCCGCCAAAGCCAATCACCCGGCCGGTCACATCGGTAATTGTAAACATCAGCCGGTTGACGAACTTATCCTGATTATGACCGACGAGAAGTCCCGCCTGCTCCAGCAGTATCAATGACGCCTTTATGGCCTTCGCCTCATTGAGAAGTCCATCGGGAGAATTAATCGCCAGACCAAGCTGCCATTTCTTCACGCTTTCGGGATTAATCTGTCTGTCGGCAAGATAATCTCGGGCAAACTTACCCATTTTATCATCGTTGAGTTTCTGTTGGAAATATTGAACCGCCCAGGCATTAGCCTTGGCCAGCCTGTTAGGATCGACATCCTCTACGTATCCGCTTTCTCCCGTTTCGGTTCCGATCTGGACGCGTCTTGGCATTTGCCTTTTTTCGAGCCTTATGCCGGCGCGCTCGGCTAATCTCTCGATTGCCTGCGGAAAAGTCAGGTTCTCGCGCATCTGAATGAATTTGAAGACATCCCCGCCGGCCCCGCAGGCAAAACATTTGAAGATCTGCTTGACAGGATTGACGTTCATGCTCGGACTATGGTCGTCATGAAAAGGGCACAAACCCACCATTTCACGCCCCTTTTTCTTCAGGCTCACATGTTCGCCGATCACGTCAATGATATCATTGGCCTGCTGAACCTGAAGAACCATGCTGTTATCAAACATCCCTGCCATGTATGCGATCTGTCCTTT
>JBARRE010000244.1:0-9911 GCA_049644065.1 Sedimentisphaerales bacterium
ACGTGGTCCCCAAAGTTTGGCGAATCGACGCCTCAACGAGGGGTTCCCTTTTGAACTTGCCTTCGAGTTTTTCCGACGCCGCATCAAGAAACGAACGAACCGTGACCTCCCGGCCCTGTGCAACATAAGGATCTACCGATGCAAGAAGGTCGTTCCGAAGGAAGTTACTCACCGCCTGCGATGTCTTCGCCTGCCGCTTGGCTTCGTCGCGGGCAGTCACCGCCTCTACACGAGCCCGGGCGGCCCGGACGGCAAAGGCCGTCGAAACTATAATTCCGGCAAACAGAACGACCAGCACCGCTGCAATACCGATAACAAGCGTCCGGTTTCTCAGCACGAACTTCTTAAGACGATATACCGCCGACTCGGGACCAGCAATCAACGGAACACCATTCAGGTAATTCCTGATGTCGTCCGCAAGTTCCGAGGCCGACCGGTAACGGCGAGTGCGGTCCTTTCGCATCGCTTTGAGGGGAATCCATTCGAGTTCTCTGCGCAGGCGCCTGGCCAGATTCGAAACATCGGTGCAGCGGCTTTCGGCAACCTTCGAAGCCTCCTGTCCGAGGCTTATCAGGCGGGTGCTCGGCTTCCTGGGGTCCTGCTCGCGGATGACCTTGCGTATGTGGTCAAGTCCGCCTTCGCGAAGCGCCTGGCTATCAAACGGAATCGCACCGGTCAGCAGCTCGTAAAGCAGCACACCCAGCGAGTAAACGTCCGAGCGTGTGTCAATGTCCTGGCCCCCCATTTCCGCCTGCTCGGGACTCATGTACTCGGGTGTCCCGACAAACTGGCCCTGTTCGGTGTACAACGTCCGCTCGGTCAGGGGCTGTGTGATGGCTTTGGCGATGCCAAAATCGATGATCTTTGGAATCGCTTTTTCGCCACCGACGGAGACCAGAATATTCGATGGTTTTAGATCGCGATGGATAATGCCCTTCTGGTGAGCGTACTGGACGGCTCCGCAGACCTGTAGAAAAAGGTCGAGCCGCTCCTCGATGCTGAGCTTCTGCCGGTCACAATGCTCGGTGATAGGAATACCCTTAACGTTTTCCATCACGAAATACGGCAGGCCGGCTTCGGTCGCACCGGCATCGAAAACGGGGGCGATATTCGGGTGGTCCAACAGAGCCAGGGCCTGGAGCTCGGCTTCGAGGCGGGCAATCACCTGCCTGGTGTCCATGCCGGGTTTGATGACCTTAAGTGCGACCCGGCGCCTCACAGGCTTATCCTGTTCGGCCAGGTAAACTATGGAAAAGCCGCCCTCGCCAAGAATTCCAAGCAGCCTGTAAGGACCGATCTGCCCTATCGGTTCTTTCGCCGAGCCGCCAAACGAGCTGGTCGGGCTGATATCTTTGCCGCCAGGTGCTCTGTCATTTTTTCCTTCAGCGCTGCTCATTAGCAATCCTAATTGAAAATACAAGCCGGTTTTGCATTTCTATCCAGGTAAGACGTATGTGAAACAACAAAAATTCGAAAATCTCAAAAAGAATTTGACTGTAACGCGAATGACCCATAATATATTTACTGGCCATGGCAATGTTGAGGTGGCTGTAGATTTTCTGAAACGCATATATCCGCAAGGATTTATCATAAGGAGTTACAATGGCTTCTATTATCGTAACAACCGGAGAGCATAAAGGCGAGTATCTGCCTCTTGGCAGGCGTACAAATGTGATTGGAAGAGCCGAGGCACTTCCAATGCAGATACTGGACGATATGGTTTCTCGCAAGCACCTGCGAATACGGTATGATGAGAATACACATCAGCACAATGCCGAAGATATGAACAGCAAGCACGGTGTGCTAATCAATGATCGGAAAATCACCGAGCTAACCACATTGAAAGAAGGCGACCAAATCCGTATCGGCCAGACCACACTCTTATACACAGAAAAAGACTTCGATGATAGTGAAAGTGCGCTGTCCCACTTCAAAAAGGTAGGTGAGCGGCAGCGTCCCACAATGATCGAGTAACGTAGGGGGCAACCCCGTGTGGTTGCCCAAATTCATCATTAACGATCGGGCGGCTACATAGGGCCGCCCCTACGGTGTCGTATCTCTAAACGTTTTCCCGTGTAATTTTCGCACCGAGGGGATTCAATCTTTCTTCAATTCTTTCGTAGCCCCTGTCGATATGATAGACCCTGTTAATTATTGTGGTCCCTTCGGCGGCCAATCCGGCCAGCACTAGCGCCGCTGATGCCCGCAGATCCGACGCCATGACCTGAGCGGCGATGAGTTTCTTTACGCCGGCGACGATTACTGTCGGCCCTTCCTTGCGTAAATTAGCCGCCATTCGATTCAGTTCGGCAACGTGCATATACCGGTCGGGAAAGACCTTTTCGATTACTACGCTATTGCCCTCGGCAAGCGACAGCAGGACCATAAACTGGGCCTGCAAATCGGTGGGGAAGCCCGGATAAGGCTGCGTGGTAATCTCGGCCGGTTTGATCGGGCCCCGGCGGCTGACTACACAGCCGTCACCTTCGGCGTCGATTGAAATCCCGATATATCTGAGCGTGTCGACGACAGCCATCATATCACCGAGCCGGCAGTTCTGCAGCCGCAGCTCGCTCTCGGTTATCGCAGCGGCGACGATAAAGGTCCCGGCCTCGATCCGATCCGGAACGACCTCATACTCTACCGGCTCCAGTTTTTCAACCCCGTCGATAGTCAGTCGAGGCGAGCCGATACCCGTTATCTTCGCGCCCATCTTATTCAGACAGTTCGCAAGGTCCGCTATCTCCGGCTCACAGGCGGCCGACTCAATAATCGTTCGGCCCTTTGCCAAAGTCGCGGCCATCAGCACGTTCGCCGTGCCGAGCACGGTCGAACCGAACGGCCCGCCCAAGAAAATTTCTTTGCCTCTCAGACCGTTCGGAGCTTCGGCGATGATATAGCCGTTCTTGAGATGGATCTGTGCGCCGAGGGCACGTAGTCCCTTCAAATGAAGGTTGACGGGCCTGTCGCCTATGGCGCAGCCGCCCGGCATGGAAACTTCCGCTCTGCCGCAGCGGGCCAGCAGCGGGCCAAGAATACAAATGCCCGCTCGCATCCTGCAGACGATTTCATATTCACCAACCGGATTATCAATGACCGTCGAATCTATGCACAAATCGCCATCCGGACTGCGGGTGAGCTTGCAGCCCAATCGTTCAAGCAATTCGCCGCACACGGAAATGTCTAAAAGATGAGGTACAGCTTTTAGTATCGATTCTCCGGGGGCTAAAATGGTCGCAGCCATGATCGGCAGAGAAGCGTTTTTCGAGCCATTAATACGAACGCTGCCGGAAAGTCGAACCGGTCCTTCAACGCGAAATACATCCATGCTCTGTTTTCCTTTGACAATTAGAGGTTCAAAACGGACAATTCAAGAATAGTAAATATTCGACAGTAAATAGTCAATGGAATTCGCTAAGACCATAACCGCAACAGACTTCATCTGGCTGGCAGGGTTGATATTATTCGCCTGCTGGCTGCTCGATACCTCTCTGGGGACCAGGGCCCTGGCCGATTCGCCGCCCCGCCGAAACAGCATGCCCCCCTATTTGCCCCTCGTTCCGCTTATGCTTTGGTTCGGTGCGGTTTCTATGGCCGTAGTCCTGGTGCAAAAACTGACGCCGGGCCTGCAGGGCTGGCAAAAAATATTCAGGGATCACATAGTTATGAGCATCGGGGCGATAGTAACAATGGCGGCAATGATGTTTCTGGCACACGTTCATTTCGCCCGGCGATTGAAGGGATTCGGCCTGAATATCAACACAATCGCCAAAGATTTTTTCATGGCGATTGTGAATCTGCTGACGGCCTGGCCGCTTATGATGGCCACTATTACCATGACACTCATCTTTGCCAAATTAATCTCGGGCCAGGAGTACCAGATGCAGCAGCATCAGCAGCTCGAAATGATCACGGAATATCCGCAGTTGCCGCTTCGTATCATGATTGTGTTTGTCGCCGTGGTAATTGCGCCGCTGCTCGAGGAGATGTTGTTTCGAGGATTCATTCAGACGACGATACGCTCCTTTTTCAATATAAAAAACAGTGCCTGGCCGGCAATAGCGGCAAGCTCGGTGTTCTTCGCAATCATGCACGAAAATCCCGGGCACTGGCCGGCGTTATTTGTCTTAGGCGTATGCCTGGGCTATTCGTATGAAAAGAGCGGCTCTTTGTTTCGACCTATTTTTATACACTTGTTCTTTAACGCATACAGTGTAGCAACCGCATTATTTATAGAGACCTGACTTCTAAAAAAGGCGGCTGTTTCAATACGGAGATTTTTATGCAAAATAAAATAAATGATCGTCACTCGAAAACTTCATTGATATGCAACCATATAGTTAACATTTTTCTGATTTTTACTTTCTTTGGTGCCGCTCGGGCAGATAATGCGCTGAAGTCCCCGGATGGGAATGTCGTTGTCGAATTCAACCTCAAAGATATTGGCGACCGGCAGAGTTGCCCGACATATACCGTAAAGTATAATGATCAATTCGTCATCGCCGATTCAAGCCTGGGACTCGCAATCAAGGACGCTGCCCCGCTTCAAGACGGCTTTGAAATCGTCGATGTCTCCAAGACCAGTCATGACAGCACATACTCACCGGTTTACGCCGAGCAAAAGACAATTCGCGATAACTACAACCAGTTCGTCGCCGAACTGAAAGAAATCCGCCCGCCCCATCGCCGGCTTATTCTGACGTTCCGTGCTTACAACGAAGGGGCGGCATTCTGCTATACCCTGCCGCAGCAGGATGCTTTGAAAAACTTCGTTATCTCGGCGGAGAAAACACAGTTTCGTTTCACGAGCGACCACACAGCTTATGCCGTCTATTCAGCCCAGGGCCAGTATAGCAAGGTGCCGCTCAGCAAGATTAAAAACAACTGTGAAAGACCACTGACAGTTCAGATCGACAAGGGACTTTTCGCGTCGATAGCCGAGGCCCGGTTGGTGGATTATGCGCGCATGCGCCTATCGCCTGAGCAGGGCCGGCCGCTCACGCTGGTCAGTTCGCTGCATGGCGAGGTTAACGTCAAAGCTCCGATGACAACACCCTGGCGGGTAATCATGCTCGGTCGAACTCCCGGAGAGCTGCTCGAACGAAATTACCTGCTGCTGAACCTGAACGAGCCGTGTGCGATAGACGATCCATCCTGGATAAAGCCCGGCAAAGTCATCCGTGAGGTGACTTTAACCACCACCGGCGGCAAAGCCTGCGTCGATTTCGCCGCCGAGCACAATCTACAGTACGTCGAATTCGACGCAGGCTGGTACGGCCATGAGTACAGCAACGATTCGGACGCCAGGACCATCTCCGTCGATCCCAAACGCTCGAAAGGCCCGCTCGACCTGCACTACATCATCGACTATGCAAAGCAGCGCGGCATTGGAATCATTCTTTATGTCAACCGCCGGGCGCTGGAAAAGCAGCTCGATGAGATTCTGCCGCTCTATGAAAAGTGGGGGATCAAAGGCATAAAGTACGGCTTCGTGCAGGTCGGCTCGCAACGCTGGACGGCATGGCTCCACGAGGCAGTCCGCAAGGCGGCCCGGCATCATCTGATGGTCGATATTCACGATGAGTACCGCCCGACCGGCTACAGCCGAACCTATCCGAATCTCATGACGCAGGAGGGGATCCGCGGCGACGAAACCAAACCTTCCAACAGCCTGACTCTGACCATTTTATTTACTCGAATGCTGGCCGGCGCCGGCGACAACACGATTTGCTACTACGACCGGCGGGTCGACGACAACGCGAGTCACGCGTACCAATTGGCCAAAAGCGTGTGTTTCTACAGTCCATGGCAATTTCTTTACTGGTACGACCGCCCGGGCAGCTCTCCACGGAGGGCCGGCGGCGCAGGAGGCGGTAATAACGTCATCGGCGATGAGCCGGAGCTGGAGTTCTTCGATCACGTCCCCACGGTCTGGGACGACACAAAAGTCATACACGGCCAAATCGGCGAATATGCCGTCCTCGCCCGCCGCTCCGGTGAAAGCTGGTTCATCGGATGCATGAACGGAAATGATCCGCACGCTTTGGACGTCCCGCTGGACTTTCTGGACAAGGATCACAGGTATATCGCGCACATATACACCGACGATCCCGCCATATCGACACTGACCGGCGTCAAAATCAGCCGCCGAACTGTGGATTCTTCATCCGTCCTGAAAGTCGAACTATCACCGCGCGGCGGGCAGGCAATCAGAATCGCCCCAGCCACGGCGAACGATGTGAAAGCATATCACAAGTATCAATGACTCCTCAAGCGCGTGGCTCGACCCAGATCGGGCTGGACCAGGCATATTGGTTGTTGGCTTGAACAGCGCGCAGATAGTACCAGTTTAGACCTTTACCATCATCTGTGTCGGAAACTTTATAGGAAGTATGGTAATGGTCGGCAAAAACCAGCCGATGAAGCATTGCCGACTCTTTCGGGAAGTCACCGGTAAACAACATTTCATTGCTCTGGGCCAACTGCCCTAATGTCTGAGAAAGCGAAACATTGGTCGGTTTGTTCAGTGCCACAGTAACGCTCGTCTCGGGACCGCCACGTATTTTCAAAACCACGGCCTTGCTGGAAATGTCCTCGAATTGCTGACGCAGAGCCGTAAAGGACCGAACGCGGAGATGCATGCCGGAGCGTTCAACTATTTTATCTCGACGGGTTTCATCGAGCGGCCCGGCTTGAAAGCAGGGCTGAACGTTTTCCAAAATTCCGCCTTCCACCGTGATGTTGAAATCCCAATCACATACACGTGTCATATCCAGGGCAGGCCAGGGACCCCAGCCATATTCGAATCGCAGCAGGACCGGCTCGTCCCAGCTCTTGGAGTTAGGCATGCGGTCCATCGGAAAGTCACGGTGCAGCACGCGGTTGTCCTTGAGGATTTCAACCCTGTCGAGCTGGTCCCAGCCCGTGACTTTTACGGACAGTTCTCGCTGCCGGGTATAAGGCAGCTCCCGGCCCATGAGCTGACCGTTCACTTGAAAATCCAAAGCTATACGGTCGCCCGTGACAGCATAAGTTCGCCGATCACGGATAGCGTCGAAGATCGACTCTCGCGTCAATTCCGGCGTGAGCACTGCCGCCAATCCTTCGCGATAAGCGCCAGGGAAGCCGAGATGGTCGTCTGTGCTGGCGATGACGCCGAGCCGATGTCCCTGTGCGAAAAAATGATGCAGCGTGTTTTGGGTCCAGCGCCCGCCTTCGGTGTGGCGGATATATGGAGAGGCCGCGCGATCGTGCTCGGCGTTTCCCCATTCGGAAAACATCTCAATAACGGGCGAGACCTCCGGGTCAAGTCTCGCCAGGTTAGCTCCTCGGTGGCCGAGGCGGTTGGCTGGGTGGTGTGGAATCATGATCGCACTGTGCTGTTTTGCGAAACGCTGAAATTCTTGCAGACTGTCAAACCGGATGTATTCGGCTTCGAGTGTAGGAAAGATGATATGGTAATCACCGAGGCTGGTCGAATGCCACTCGAAGCCGGCCATGGGGACATACCTTCCAGGCTCGTCGTACTTTTGCACAGCCTTTAGAACTTCGGGCCAGCGTTTTTTCGTGACCTCGAACCCATCGAGCCATTTCTTCTCGATATTGTTTTCGTATGTACCGATATCATGCCAGTACCCGTGGGGAGTGAAGGCAAAAAAATCAAGATGTTCCCGCGCAATTTCAAAAGCCCTTTCGAGCGAACCACGCGCATAACCGACTTCGCTGTGATTGTGTAAATCACCGAAGTAGACCTGATACTTACCCACCTTCGGATGGCCAAACGCCCTCGGCGTCACTGCCGACCGACCGGGCGATATCATCAGCAGTGAGCCTGCCGCGGATGCTTTGAGAAACTCGCGTCTTGTAATTGATGACCTCATATCGAACCTCTTAACAAGTAAAGTTAAAGATCAAAATGTAAAATTTTCGATGTTTGGTATTTGATTTTCTACTTCCTAACCTTGAATTTGATCTTTTCGTCGGCTATTATTCTGACCAATTCTTCAAAGCTCACCCGGCCGAATCCGCAATCATCATTAAGATTAGCCGTAACTTTCTCATAATGTTCTCCATTTATTGCTCATTACCAGATGGATGTCTATTGAGTGGATTGCTGAGTATCGAAATTCCAATACAAGTTACTGTCTGCATCTTCCCAATCGCCACGAAGCAACTCTTTATCCGTATCGAAAATAACAAAAGAGGCCTCTGCATCATACAAATACAAATCGCAAAACTTCAGCGTCGCTTCCGGGCTAAGGCCGGCATACATCATCATCAGGCCCTGGGCATTATTGGGGTTTTCAACAATCTGGGCAACTCCCTGTGTCGGCTGATCATAAGTGGTTCCTTGCCAGGTGAACTTGCCACTATCGAATTTTATGGGGAAAATACCCTTAAACTGTTGAGCTATTTTATTGGTTTCGGGCCTTCCAATGAGAAAAACACACTTGGTTTTCAAATCGGTGTCATTTACATCCGTATCCGCCTTTATTATCTCACTACCCAACCCAAGATAATCACTGCAAAAACGCTCGGCAGCAGTCTTATTTGCTTTAGCTTCAGCTATAGTCCCATAAATTACATTATACTCAGGATAAACATACCAAAACCATAAAAAGCGTGAAGCCATCTTTTGAACCTTGAGAATCTTATATTCAGGATCGACTATAATTTTTTTCGGTTCACTTAGCGTATGGAAATCGAAATCTGTAGCTTTCGTCTCAACCCAGAGTTTCTGTTTTTCTATGTCTTTTTTCGTATCGATAGCGAGTTCAATCGGCAACCGGAAGGCAGTGTCACCTAATTGTAAAAGACGTCCCTGGACCAGCCAGCCCTTTTTGTCTTTCCTAACAGCGACCTCTTCCAATTTAAGCCGGGGCCATTCCATACTATTTACCCATTGTTTGAAGAACCAGCCCAACGGTGCTCCATAAATATCCTCAGCAAGTTTTTGGAAACGACTTATTGATACTGGTTTATTGGATTTCTGTCGCAGTTCCACATATGTATCGACGAGCTTAAAGAACTTTTCATCACCTAATTGTCTACGCAACATATCGCAAATGAAGGTGTCAGCAAAATCCTTGGCAAATGGATACTCACTATAGAACTGCTCTAAATTCAAATTATCTGGCACAGAACTTCCTGCGAAACAAGAAAGTAAATTCAAGACTTCTTGACGCCAATTTCCAAGATCGTTATCTATGCCATTGAAAGGTTTTTGGCCATATACAGCCAGTCCGTCGGCCGGGAAAGGATCGGAATGGTGTAAGATTTTGATCTTACTGGCGTGTATTTTAGCAATATTCATAACGGCCACACCCAGGTCGGCTCTGCCGTTGTGAAGTGCTACCCACCAAGCACCATAGCCCTCGCTGTTTTCTTGTGGAGCACAAGGTCCAACTTGGATGTCTCGGCCTTTTTGCATAATCCATCTTCTGTTGTTCTGGTGTTCAATCTTGCCATCAGTTGGGATCCAGCCGTAGTTTGGAATAAAACACTCGCCCCACATATGAGCATCGAGTCCTGTATAGAATTGGGTAGCGGCCAAGCCTTCCGGTGATATTTTGGTCTCGAACGGGTATCTCGCTTTCAAATCATCCGATTTTACCCATGGACACCATCTGATGTATCCGGAAACGGACCTTGCAGGTATTCCAACCGCACGACATAAGGCAACCATCAGGGCAGTATCTTGGCTGCAGCAGCCCTCGTAATACTCCTCGCCCGTCTTTTCGTCTATAACAGGATAATCCCTCGTGTCCTATGATAATTGAACGGCCGGATAACTCAGCCATTCGCCCAAAGACCAAATATGATCGGTCAAACCTGCGACCATCGCGGGTGTTCTCGACAGCCATCGATCATTTCGGTCTTGTACACGAAGTGTTCTTACTGGCCAACAAAAG
>JBARRE010000245.1:0-16268 GCA_049644065.1 Sedimentisphaerales bacterium
CCATCCATCAGATCTTCCGCCCAGAAGCGTAAGCAATCAACGAGGTCCTGTTCTGTGGGTGTACCCATGTCAAATTCACTCTGCTTACTCTCCACCAGATTATATCCATCCGGTATTTCCATACTGACCTGTGGCTCCAACTCTTCTACAGGGATATTAAACTGGAAGTTCTTGTAAACCACAGATAGTCCTGGTTCATTACCTTCGATGCGTACAGGCAGTCCTGTCTCAGCATCGGCCCAGATCGTAAGGTTCCTGGCGAAAAAGCCAATAACTTTTTGTCCGTCGATTTCTTTTTCACCGAGTTCTTTAGCTTCAAGATCAGGATTGTTCTGGATGTCGGTAATAATATCCAGCAGGAAAGTCACGTAGTTTTGTGTTATGTCCTGAACAAGGCCTTGTGTATCCGAATATGCCGCTATCTTGCCTTCGGTATGGAGCGTGAGCAACTTCGCATTTTCCGTATCAAAAATGTTTACTACATGCTCCTGGGTGGAAACAACCCTTCTGATTCGCTGGTCCACAATTGTATCATGGATGACAGGGTCTGTGTCTTCATCGACGCCAGAGCCACCTATGTTGACAACAATGTCCAGAATCAAAGTCCGGGCATTGAGGAGAGGCTTGACTACATCGGCAAAGGTTATGGTACTTTCGAACGGATTGATGCCTATCAGCACGGCAATAATTATTACCGCTGCGGCAGCTATTTTTAGCATTGGACTTTTCATGATTGTTCTCCTTATTTTCAGAGCGTCTGTCGCTCTTGCGGCTGCTTTGAGCCTTACGTTCTGTTCTCGTATTACCTGGTTCATTACCTCTTTTTCAAGGTTACTTTGGGCCACAGCTTTGCCGTTCGTCACGAGGCGGTCGTGAAGGCCAGTCAGCTCTTTCAATTCGGCCTGACAAGCCGAGCAGTCCTTCAGGTGTTCTGCAACTGCCTGTTGTTCGGAGTCCTCAAGGAGTCCTTCAAAGTATGCGACCAATAGTTCTTTAGATTCTGTGCATTTCATTGTGACACCTCATAAACTTCTGATTGCTTTTGCTGCTGCAGCGATTCGCGCAGCATGGCATAGGCCCGTGATAACATTTTTGTTACTGTGCCCAACGGCTTATCGAGCTGCTCTGCAATCTGGTTGCATGAGTGCCCGCCGTAGTATCGCAGCAGGATGATTTTCCTGAATGCTTCGGGCAGTTCGGCGATTGCCGTCTCGAGTGCGTAATCCTGTGAGAGTTCGGTGCCGGCAGATTCTTCTGAAAATGAGCGGACGATCTCGCGCTGGCGTTGGAGTTGTTCTTTTCTTTGATGCTCTTTGGCGACGTTGTCGGCGATTCCGAGCAGCCATGAAAAGAACGAATCCGGTTTTTTGAGTTTGCCTATATTAAAATAGGCCCTTACGAGTGCCTCCTGTGCGGCTTCTTCAGCACGGTCTCTGCTTCCCAACTTGCCGGCCAGGTTGGCTAACAGGACGCCCTGATAGCGTCGCACAAGGTAGCGATAATCGTCCGGATGGCCATCCAAACATCGCTCAACATAAAATTTGTCATTCTCAGACATCTTAGCACCTCAAATTCTCAAAGAATTACTGTTCTCGCTATATAGTGCATATTCCGCTTCTTTTGCGACAGGAAAATAAGAAAATTGGCTTTGTTTAGCTTTGTTTTCCGCGGCCTGAAAACGGCAATATTCACGTAATCCCTTATCATGTAGAGGTTTGTGTTCGTTTTAGTTTTTGAAAATTGGCTTTGTTTTTTCATATCGCCCACCGGAGAAACTCCGGATTTACTCATTTTCCCTTTTGCCTTTTTACTTTTGCCTTACCTTAAAATTGGCTTTGATTGGGTTTGTTTTTTTCGTCCAAAACCGCCGAAAAACACAAAGTCGCTCATAAATCCCTATTATCATTGAATTTGCATCATTTTGCCTATTTTAACATTGGCTTTGTTTTTTCAAATAGCATTTCTTTTAGACAGGATTTACACGATTAACACTGATATTTGTATTTTGTCATTCCCGCGAGGGCGGGAATCCACGAATAATTCTCTAATTCACCAATCAACTTACATTGTTTATCCTGTCATCCTGTCTTAAATGCTCAATATTCAATTTGTTAGGTATTATACTAAATTAAGCCCCGAAAATCAAGGATATTCTAAAAAAATCTCCGTGAGACGGCGTCCTTAGTTCAGATTAAAAATCAAAACGCAAAAATCAAAATGACATATCAAAGTGTAAAATGCTCCCTACGTCGTTCACGCGAGGAAATCTGACAGTGGGATTGTGGATTGTCTTGTGTACTAGATGTGCGTCAAGTCCATTTTTAGATTTTGCTCTATAGTTTTGCTATTTGATGTTTGATATTTGATTTACGGCGACGTCTCGTCGCCTAATTCCCACGACAGTCTCGGATAGTCCTGCCCTTCGAGAATCCACCAGATGTCTTCAGTACCGTTCCGGTCCTCGTCCACGAAATCCCAACCAACGATAAGAAATATTCTGGCCGTTTGCATCTCGTGTGTTTGTAAGGGGATACCGCCAGTGCTGGGTCTGCCACCACCGAGGTTTGCCTGTCCGCTGGTTTGTGCATCCCAGAAAGAAGTGATAACCGTTCCGTCATTTGATGTGTTTCCGATTAGGCCACCGACATCTTCTAATCCCTGAACGTATCCCACTGAATAGCAGTTCTTGATTATACCGGCGTCATTATGTCCCACCAGGCCGCCGATGTCGTTTGGTCCCTGAACGTGCCCCTCTGAATAGCAATTCTCGATTGTGCCGGCGTAATTCATTCCCACTAGACCGCCTGCCCCCACTTCTCTTACCGAGACACTGCCTTTAGCATAACAGTTTGTGATTGTTCCATCGACATTGAGCCCCAATAATCCACCGATAGTATAAGCTCCTGAAACGCTTGTGCTCGAATAGCAGCTCGCGATTGAACTACCATTATTGCGTCCAACAAGGCCGCCGATAACAACACCTCCTGAAACGCTGCCGCCCTGGGCATAGCAGTTTATAATGCTTCCGATGCCAAGGGTACCCACCAGCGGACCGATTTCAGCACCACTCATTCCCTTATCAATATTAGGATCGATCAATCCCAAATCCTTTATATGAGCATGTTCTCCTCTAACGTACGCGAAAAGTCCCTGAGTACCGCTGAGGTTCGAGATTTTTTTGTCATTGCCGTCGAACGTCCCTGCGAACGGATACAGGTTGGCACCAATCGAAAACAAATCGACGCCTGTCAAATCAATGTCATTGATTAACTTATAATATGCGTCCATAAGTCTCGGATTATTGCCTATACTGTTTAATTCATTGGCTGTTGAGATAAGGTATGGATTGTTTGGCTCCCCTGTCCCGCCGGAAAAGGCAGGTAAACCAAAATTCTTGGGAAGCTGCCACCAAAGGATTGGATAGCCTCCATCTTCGGGCTCTGCCCAGATACCGCCGGGATCATCGGACACTCCCAAAAAATCCCAGCCGGCATTTATGAAAGTGTTGGGATCATTCATCTCGGCCGTTGTCAGGCCCATACCACTGGCACTTATTGCTTGTCCGCTGGTTTGAGTGTCCCAGAACGAAGCGGATACATTGTCGGCGATATATCCCACTAAACCACCAACATTAAACAACCCATCGACTTGGCCTATTGAATAGCAATTAGTAATTCTTCCCCTCTCATTAGTACCGACCAGACCGCCGACACCATTGTTCCCTGTGGCTGAGGCGTTTGAATAGCAATCAGTAATTCTACCCAACTTATTAGTACCGGCCAGGCCGCCTATACAATCAGTCCCTGTTACCGAAGTGCTTGAATAGCAATTAGTAATTGATCCCACTGCATTATCTCCGACCAGGCCGCCAACATAATAGGTCCCTGTAGTCGGGGCATTTGAATAGCAATTAATAATTGATCCCCCTTGATTATCTCCCACTAAACCGCCAACAAAAATGTACCCTGAAACTGAGGCGCTTGAATAGCAATTAGTAATTGTTTGAAAACGATTCTCTCCTACCAGACCGCCGACATCTTCATATCCTGAAACGTCACCGGTTGCGTAGCAGTTGGTGATTTTGTTGGCACTTCCCGTCAATCCACCGATGCCCTTGTTGCCCGAGACGCTGGTAGTGGTATAGCAGTTGGTGATTGTACTACTGCCGAAATCCCCCCATCCCACCAGCCCGCCGACGCCGTCGTAGCCGGAAACGCTGCCACCCTGGGCATAACAATTAACAATGACTCCGTTTCTAAGGAAACCCACCAGCGAACCGACACTACCGTCCCCATTGATATCAGGATCGATCAATCCTAAATCTTTTACCTCTGCATTGGGACCATAAATATAGCCGAAAATTCCAGCACGGTATCTACCTGTAGATGAGTAGTTGAAGTTCGAGATTTTTTTGTTGTTGCCGTCGAAAACGCCGGTGAACGGATTATCCCATTCCCCACCAATTATATTGTAACTTGTTCCTGTAAAGCTGCCCAGGTCGATATCTTCCATCAATTTGAAGTGCTTGTCCCAGTCTTCCTGATGCAAGCCAATCTCATTCATCTGCTCGGCTGTGTAAATCAGATACGGGTCATTAGGTTCTCCTGTCCCGCCGCCGTATTGGGCGTATGCAGGAAAGCTGAAAAAACAGATTGTTATCAATAAAGGTATTACCCACGATGCCCATGGATTTCTCGCCTTAGTCATTTTTGACCTCCTCTGCCCGCTTTAAGGGCCAAAGAACTAACGCCTCGTACTTCAATTTTTAAACGAACGAAACGGACTGCTCCGGCAAGATGCTCTCGCTACAGGTGTTATTATTAATATACCAGAGATAACTGTCTGAAGTCAAGTGCAAAATTGATGGAGTAGTCTGCTTGAAGCGCAGAAAAAAAGTCGAGTCGAACTTACCCGACTTTTTGCATAAACTGATCGTTTTGAAGGAGGATGGTCAGTCGGTTAAAATTTTACCTCAACTTGTGATGAGGATTGCCATTTCAGGTTGATACTGCCCATATCCGTAGCCATTTTTATATTGGCTTGGCCGGTGCCGATCGTGCCTTCTGCGGTTCTTTTGAACATGTCAAGCTTCTTGACTTCCAGCGGCAGGTCGCTCTTGATTTCTCCCATTTTCGTTTGGGCTTTGAGCTTTGCGGACAGATTCTTCGGAGCTATAAATTCGATTTTACCCATTTTAGTGAACAGCTCGATTTCTCCTGTTGTGTTTACAGCTTTGATAGAGCCCAGGTCGCTCGCTGCCTTGACGGTTCCTTTGAGATTAGACAGTTCAATATTTCCCAGGTCGGTTTTCACATCCGGCAGGACGCCGAGCGGCACCGTTATATAAAAATCTACGCTTAGATTGTTCCACTTATCGCCGTCCTGCTTGACCGGCTTGAGATAGTATCTCTCATCCGATGAGTTCACATTCATCCCTACCTGTTCGACCATCGCGCGGGCTTGGGCGTCGGTATCGGCCTTTCCCCGAATGACCGCCCTGACGTTACATTTACCGTCCTTGCTGGGCTCCAGGATAATATTACCGAGGCTGTTTCTGACGACGAAGGGTTTGCCCGGCTGCACTTTTGAGACGAAGTGCATTTCTGTAGTTGCGACATATTTGCCGTCCTTGTCTTTCTTGATTTCGATATTTCGTTTGGTGCCCGTAGTGTTTGGCAGAACAGGAGCCGGCCCGGTGGTTTTAGCAGGGAGAGCCACGTCTGCTGTGCCGGTGGAGTGCGGCTCGACATTCGGAACGACTACCGTCGGAAGCTGCGGTGGAACCGGTGCTGCTACGTTCGGCGTTACAATATCTGCCGGCATTGGCGGCATAGCGGGCATCGGCGGCATAGCAGGCATCGGGTGAGGTTCGGCAGCCGATGCGTGATCATGGTCGCCTGATTTGGCCTGCTCATGCGCCTTGGCGTATTCTTTGCCCCACTGCTGCATATCTTTCTGCCATTGTTTGAATTCGTCGCTATTGACCCATGCAAGCGCCGAATTGTGGGCGAGATTATGGATTTTTTCCTGAGCTTCAGGGCTGTTGACCTGTGCTTCATATCGTTCGGCCCAGGCTTTCATTTCCTTAGCCCATTGCTCCATGTGTTTCGCATCGGCTTCGGCCTTGTGGGCATCGGCTTCGGCATCGTGGGCATCGGCTTCGGCCTTGTGGGCATCGGCGGAAGCCTTTGCCGCATGGTCTTTCGCTTTTAATTCGGCCTCTTTGGCCTTAATTTTGGTATGTGCGGCCTGGACTTCGGCTTGCCTGGCTTGGGCCATTGCTTGAAGTTCTGTTTCGAGTTTCAGTTTTTGGATTTGGAGTTGCTGTAGCCGGACTTCAAGCTCCCGCAGGTTTTGCGACAACTGCTGCTGGTTCTGCTTTAGTTTTTGCTCGACTTCAGTGGTCTTCGTGGTCTGCGACGGTTGTTCTTCTGCTTGTACAGAATCGACGCTGCTACCTTCGGTTGCAGGTTTGTCCTGGGCCTGAGCCATGGGAAGAACAAAGGCGAACATAAGGACAATTGTGGTGATGATTGTTAATTTCTTCATTTTTTGGTACCTCCAGGTTTCTTTTTTAAGCCAGTTCAATCTAACCAGCAAACGGTTGGAATCTTCGAAGAGTCCGAGCAGGCCGAGGCCCGGCTCTGTTGGTTTTGTGAGATATCTGCGCGCCACGTCGATCAGCGTTTGGCGGTATTCGCTGATTCTTTCCTTTAGGAGTCGAGCCACAGTAGCATCACAGCACAACTCGCGCAGGTGGTGCATCTGGCTGCGGACGAGCCACAGCAGCGGATTATACCAGTACACAATCTGCAGAAGCATATAGAAACCATGCACCCACAGGTCGCCTCTTTTGATATGAGCGAGTTCGTGCAGAAGCATATGCTCAGTGTCCCTGCGAGTCATATTCCTCAGGTACCCGACCGGCATAAGCAGCACCGGCCGGACCATGCCGAATACAGCCGGACATGCCACTCTACGAGTCAGTACTACCTTCGGGACCCGGCGAAGTTCCAGACTTTTAGCGCATCGAGCTATTGAGTTATAAAAGGACTCCGGAAGCGATGCTGTAGACGCGGGCGGCAGGTCTTCTTTTCGCAGACGCAGCAATTTGATAATAAGCCAGCCGCCCAGTACGAACATTCCCGTAAGCCATATTGCCATTACGTATGCCTGCCAGATCGGTTTGACAGAAGCTGCATTCAGAGATTCGCCGGCGACATTTTCGGAACTTGTAAAAACAAGTGCCGGCTGCTGCTCAGTGACGGTATTGCGAGAAGATGCCGTGACAAACGGAGATTCGACTACAGCGGTTTCAAGATTTGCGATAATCATTGCCGCTGTTGCCTCCAGATTCTCCCGGTGGATTTCTTTGGCCACTATCTGCCTGGCCAAAGGTTGCAGTCTGGATGTGATGCTGGTTGACAGATAAATCGTGGGCGGCAGGATAAGCTTGACCAGCACCATCAGCCACAGAGCGTATCTTAGCTGCGGCCAGGCCCATCTTCGAATGATTAAATCGACGCAGCCAATCAGTATTATCAGAACGCCGACCTGCCAGAACATGGCAATCGCCCCGCTCCACCACAAACCTGCGATGTGATTGATTTGTTCGATCATTTTATTTCTCCTGTTTTCTCGCTTTCGTTTCCAAGGATTTCGATAAGTTCTTTTTTCTGTTTGTCGTTTAGTTTCTGTTCCTGCAGCAAAAAGTGCATAAGCGGCCCCATTGCGCCGTCGAAAGACTGGTCCAGCAGTAATCGAAAGGCGCTGAGCCGGGCCTTGTGCTGTGAAACAAGCGGTTCGTAAATGCTCGTATTGGCGAGCTTGTGTTCGTTGACGGCCTCTTTTTCCACCAGCCTGCTCAGCATCGTCTTTAACGTGGTGTATGCCCACTTGACACCCTGGGGCAGCCGGGTCATTATCTCCCTTGCTGTCGCGGGGTGTTTTTCCCATAACGCGTTCATGATTTGCCATTCTGCCTGTGTCAGTTTCATAACTTTAACTCCTTCTACAAAAGTAGTAGCATTCTACTACATATGTCGAAGCTGCCAAGAAAATATTACAAAAATTCTCGAAAATTTTTAAAATCGTAGTTTTCAGGCTAAAAACGCGTAAAAAAAGCCGGGTTTATTGCCCGGCCTTTGTAATAAATGCTGATGCTCTGTTGGTTGATTCACTCTGGAAGATCCTCTGGCGCAACATCTTTTACCATTAGGTTTCCATAGATGACACGGTACGTTTGTGAGCCTGTTGGCTTGTACCAGCAGACTGGGGAGTCTCCATCGCCGAGCTTGACATCCTTACCAACATAGTGCCAATCGTTTTCGGCCTTTAGGAGTTGAATAAATATATATCCACGTTGTAACTTCAATGCCAAATCGAGCCTTTGTTTTTCTGACATTTGCACGAATTTTTCACGACTCTTCTTTACATCATTCACGTATTCCTTGCCGATGAACTCTTTTGGAAAGACGCCATCCAATATAATCTCTGCATAGATTCGAAGGCCTTCGATCAGGTTTTGCTCGGTTGAGCCGGCAATGGAAACCTCAGCCGTTGGAAGTGCAGAGTAACCTTCAGGTATTTCCATACTGAAAAGTGATTCATCCATTTCGATATCGAATTGGAAATCCGTACAGGCAAATTGCATCTGACGCCATTTCTGCTCCATGCGTATCGGCAGCGCGGTCTGTGGGTCCGCCCAGATCGTCAATTTTTCGTCAGGCCCGGTTGCCCGAAAACCTTTTGCAATCCGGCCGTCTATTTCCTTCTCGCCAAGCGACTCAACCGAAAAATCAGGATCATTCTGTAAGTCTGTAATAATGTTTCTCATTTCTTCCAAGACGTTTTCCGGTTTCTCCGGCAGGTCTTTCAGATCGATTAATACAGCCGTCTTCTGCTTCGGGATCAACTGGAGTATCCGGGAAGTAGTAAAATCCACGATTGCTATCACCTGTACAGTTTTCCCATCTGGCGATAACACTTCGCTTCTGAACCGTTGTGTACCCATGTTCATAACTCTGGTGATAGGAACATTCTCTCCCTCGGCCATGATAACATTGAATACCACAGTCCGGGCGGTTAGGATGGGCCGGACGACATCAGCCCACGCAACTCCTTCAGTTAGGCCGCCAAGAAAATGTATGCCCGCGACTACTGCAATAATTATGACCGCAGCGGCGGCGAATTTTGTTATGTTACTTTTCATGATTATTCTCCTTAATGTTCGAAAGACGATTATCCGGGTTGCGGGTTCCTGTCCGGCTTGGTTGAAGACAGAGAGCATCTGCCGGCGCAGCTTTTCACGATGTGCCGGATTCGGCTCGCTGTCGATATTCAGCCGACCAACGACTTTTTCAAAATCGGCTTCGTCTTTGAACATTATATTTCTCCGTCGAAAACGGTTTTTAATTGGTTTCTTAACTTGTTAAGTATTCTATGCAACGTTACGCGAAGAGTTGCCTCTTTTACGTTTAGAATCTGTGCTATCTGTTCGTATGAGAAATTTTCAAAGAACCTTAGTGTGATAATGGTCTGGTGCTTCGGCTTTAACCTGAGGATGGCGGCGTAAAGCCTCGACCAGTCCGGCTCGAACGACATATCGGCGCTGCCGGCTCTCGCCGGTCTTGTCGAGCCGGCCGCCTCTGCGAGCAGTTTTTTACGCCGGGATGTTCTTCTGATATAGGCGTTCGCCTGGTTGGCTGCTATGGCATACAGCCAGTTGCGAAAGTCCTGCTCGCTTCGGCCTTTGAAGCTGCGTATCCCGCGGGCTACCTGAAGAAAGACCGCTGAAGTTACATCCTCGGCTATTTCCTTGTTAAAGAGCCGGTGAACGCAGAAGCGGAAGATTCGCTCGTAGTACAATTCGTACAGCCGGCCGAGCGCCTCAGCCTGCGTTTTGGCCCTGAGGACCAAATCGTTATCTTCCGTTATTTCAACAAGTTTTGCCATAGCACCAACCATTGTCGTTAGGTTAATTGCGCGGGGAGCGATTATGTTACACAAGACTGCATAAATAATCTCTAAAATTGTCTTTTTAGCCCGGTAAGGCCCGGCAGAAATGAGCTACCTTTTGTAAAAGTCTTCTATAAGCCCAATGCAGCATTTGTATTACCATGAGAAATCGGGTACTATATCGACTGTATGTCTGGAGCGAATCTGTGTGTGAGACCTTGAAAAGTTGATTATTAGAGAGCGTGAGCAAGATGACAAACGAGAAGATTACCCGGAGAAGTTTTTTGCGTTCATCGGTTTTGGCGGCATCGGGGATATGTCTGGGCGGCGGGATTTTCTCGGCGGCGGCAAAGCAAAATAATCGCCGGCGGCCCAATATTGTGCTTATCGTATCTGACGACCAGGGCTACGCCGATTCGAGCTGCTACGAGCATCCGAAAGAGGTCGATACGCCGAATATCGACCGGCTGGCCGACGAAGGTGTACGATTTACCAATGGTTATGCGAGCGGCTATGTTTGCGCGCCGACCCGGGCGGGGCTTATGACCGGACGCTACCAGCAGCGGTTCGGTTTTTATACCGCCGGTGATAGCAGGGCCGGGATGCCTTTGAAGGAGATTACTGTGGCCGACCTGCTTAAGAAAGAAGGCTATGCCACCGCCGTCATTGGCAAATGGCATCTGGGCATCGAGCCGGAGTATCATCCTATGAAGCGTGGTTTCGACGAATTCTATGGATTTCTGGGCCATGGGGGGCACGATTATTTCAAGCTGGATATAACGGACGAATATACGTCGATCTACCGTAACGAAAAACCCATCAACGATACCGGTTATCTGACAAACAATCTCGCGCGCGAGTCCGTCTCGTTCATCGAGCGGCACAAAAACCATCCTTTCTTCCTTTATCTGCCGTTTAACGCCGTGCACTGGCCGCTGCAGGCGCTGCAGAAACATATAGAGCGTTTCAATACCGGTGACCCGAACCGGGATATCTACCTTGGGATGCTGGTTTGCATGGATGAGGCGATAGGGCGGGTTTTGGATGCCCTGAAGCGGACCGGTGCCGACGACAATACGCTTATTATCTTCTTCTCGGACAACGGCGGCGCCAAGAAGAATCTGGCCAATAATGGTGCTCTAAGAGATTACAAGCACAGCGTTTACGAGGGCGGGATTCGAGTGCCGTTTATCGTTCGCTGGCCGGACGAGCTGCCGAAACCGAAGGTTTGCGACGAGCCCGTTATTTCGCTGGATGTTATGCCGACGATTTGTGCCGCAGTGGGCGCCAAATTGCCCGATGACCGTGTCTATGACGGCAGGAATATGCTGCCGGTCCTCCGCGGGCAGAGCAAAAAACCGCTGCACGAGGCCCTTTTCTGGTACGATGGGGCCGACCAGTGGGCGGTCCGGGCGGGTAAATGGAAGCTGTTGTCTCAAAAGGGCTCGCTGGAACTTTACGATCTTTCGAGCGATATTGGCGAAAAAAACGACCTTTCGAAAGAAAATCCTCAAATTGTCAAACGTTTGCAGCAGACCTACACGGCCTGGAAGAACCAAATGGTTCCTCAAATCGTCAGGGTCAGAGCTGCCCGGAAAAAGAAGAATAAAAAGGAGCAGTGATTGCCGCACAGTCGATCGAGGATTTTGCCCGGGTGAGATTCTCAAATTTGGAAGAAATTCTTGACAGCGGGGCAGAGAACGCATAAAGTAGCCCTCTCGTTTACCCCATAGCAGTGTCTGGCAAGGGGCTTAAAACAGAAAAACAGCGTTTTTTAACATTAAAATAAGGAGAAGTACAAATGTCAACAAAGGTAGCAATTAATGGCTTCGGCCGGATCGGCAGGGCCGTAGCAAGAATTATTATGCAAAGAGACGGCGATTTGGAACTCGTAGCTATCAATGACCTCGCGGATGCGAAGAGCCTTGCTCATCTGTTCAAATACGACACCGTGATGGGCAAATGGAGCGGAACGGTCGAGGCAAAGGATGGCGCATTAGTCATCAATGGCAAGACCATCAAGGTTCTGGCTGTCAGGAATCCCGCTGAGCTGCCCTGGAAGAGCATGGGCGTGAAAATAGTTCTGGAATCGACGGGACTGTTTCGCCTGGCTTCGTCTCCTAAAGGCGGTTATGCCGACCATATCGAAGCCGGCGCCGAAAAGGTTCTGCTGAGCGTCCCGGCCAAGGACGATATCGACGCGACAATCGTCCTGGGTGTGAACGATGAGAAGCTCACAAGTGACGTCAAATGCGTATCGAACGCAAGTTGTACGACCAACTGCCTTGCACCTTTAGCCAAGACTCTCAACGATACCTTTGGTATTGAGCAGGGTATGATGACGACTATTCACGCTTATACCAACGACCAGAAAGTGGCCGATATGATCCACTCGGATATGCGTCGAGCCCGTGCCGCTGCGGCGAATATAATCCCCACCAGCACAGGTGCTGCTAAGGCTATCGGCACAGTCATTCCCGCACTTGCCGGCAAACTCGATGGTTTTGCGATTCGAGTTCCCATCCCGGTGGGCAGCATTGTTGACCTCGTGGTGAACGTCAAAAAGGACGTCACAGTCGATACCGTCAACGCCGCGATGAAGAAAGCCTCGGAAGGCCCGATGAAGGGTATCCTGGTCTATTGCGATGAGCCGATTGTCAGCAGCGATATCGTAAACGACCCTGCTTCGAGCATCTTCGATTCTTTGTGCACGATAGTCATCGACAAAACCGTTAAGGTCGTAAGCTGGTATGACAACGAGTGGGGCTATTCGAATCGCAGCGTCGATATTATGGAAAAAATGGCCGCGATGTAGTCCGAGTAGCGACTATCGAACAAGGAATTTAGAATTATTAAGCTAAAGCTCCGCGTAAAACACGGGGCGAAATGGAGACTTTTTCCTTTGGCAGAGATGGCACAAGAAATTTTTAGGGTAGATAGCATGGCAAAGAAAACTGTTGCTGATATTAATGTGCAGGGCAAAAAAGTTCTGATGCGGTGCGACTTTAATGTGCCGCTGGACAATGACTGCAAAATCACCAGCGATGACCGGATCGTTAAGGCACTACCTACGATAAAGAAGATATTAGAGGGCGGCGGCACGCTGATTCTTATGAGCCACCTCGACAGGCCCCAGGGCAAGAAGAATGAGAAAATGTCTCTGGCCCCGGTAGCGAAGAGATTGTCTGAATTGCTGGGCCGGGAGGTTATTTTCGCCGACGATTGTATCGGCCCAGAGACCAGCGCAAAGGCCCAGGCCCTCAAACCGGGCGATTGTATGCTCCTTGAGAACCTGCGCTTCCACAAGGAAGAGACCATAAAGGACAAGGCGGCAAAGGAAGATACGCAGCTCCGGCAGGCAAAAGACGACTTCGCGAAAGAGCTGGCCGGCATGGCGGATATCTACGTTGACGACGCCTTCGGCACGGCCCACAGAGACAACGCCTCGATGTATACCGTCCCATTGATGATGGAAGGCAAGCCCCGGGTAATCGGCTTTCTTATTGAAAAGGAGCTGAAGTTTCTTGGTGAAGCACTTAGTAATCCCGGCAGGCCTTTCGTTGCGATACTTGGCGGGGCAAAGGTTTCGGACAAGCTCGGTGTGATCGAGAACCTGATTGGCAAGGTCGACCGTATCATCATTGGCGGAGCCATGGCGTATACTTTCCTCAAAGGCAGAGGTAAAAGCATCGGTCAGAGCCTGTGTGAGAACGACTTTATCGACAAGGGTCAGGAATTACTGAAACAAGCGGCTGATGCGAACTGTGAAGTAATTTTGCCCATCGATCACCATGTGGTTCGTGATTTGAAATCTTCTATGCCGCACCGTACCGCCGTAGGTGACATCGACCCTGGCTATCAGGCTGTCGACATAGGGCAGATGGCGGCCCAGACGTTTGTAAAAAAGATTGTCGATGCCAAAACCATTGTTTGGAATGGTCCGATGGGCGTTTTTGAAATCACGCCTTTCGATGAAGGAACAAAGGCCATAGCTTTGGCTGTTGCCGAGGCTACGGACAACGGGGCAATCAGTATCATCGGTGGCGGTGACAGTGCCAGCGCAGTCAATATACTCGGTCTGGAAGACAGGATAAGCCATATTTCTACCGGCGGAGGCGCTTCGCTTGAATTTCTCGAAGGCAAGAAATTCAAATGCCTCGAAATCCTGGATGAAAAATAGAACTTTCAGTATTTAGCCCCCGGTTTTACCGGGGGTCGATCTAATTATATCAAAAAAAGATGCGATTACCGAAAGCGGGGACAATTGAAGTTGTGCCGTCGATCCTGAGCGCCGATTTTGCCAGGCTGGCCGACGAGATTGCTGAAATTACCTCGGCCGGGGTCAGCATGGTGCATCTGGATGTGATGGACGGCCACTTCGTGCCGAATATTACAATCGGCCCGCCGGTGATTGCCAAGCTCCGCAAGGTGAGCGATCTGGTTTTCGACGCTCATTTGATGATAAGCGAGCCGGCGAAATATGCCGAACCTTTTATAAAGGCCGGGGCCGATCATATCACGTTTCATATTGAATTGGTTGATGATCCGCTGAAGCTTATCGACAAGTTGCACGATTTGGGCTGCAGCGCGGGGATATGCCTGAATCCGGAGACGCCGGTCGAGGCGATTGCCGCGGTGGCGCCGCATTGTGATATGGTTCTGGTCATGACGGTCCATCCGGGCTTTGGCGGGCAGGAATTTATGCCGGAAGCGGCGGAAAAAGTCACTCGAATCAGAGAGATCGTCGGACCCGATATACGCATCGAAGTCGATGGCGGTATAGACCCTCAGACTACGCCAATTGTGGTTTCCTATGGTGCAGATACGCTTGTGGCGGGCAATGCAATATTTGGACAAAACGACCGTATCGCTGCAATAAACACCATTCGAAAAGCCTGCACGTAATTTTTGTGGCAAGGTCGGCAACTTTTTGGTACAATTCTTCCGAAAATAACTGAACGTATATTGTTGAGGGAAAACCCTGCGTGAAACGCAGGGCTAAATATTGGTTGATATGACCAAAAAAGCCAAATCAAAGTGGGATGGTTTTTCGCTGAAGCCACGTAAGGAGATGCCCGAAGGGCTCTGGATGCGATGTCCGGGCTGCGAGCATATACTCTATAAGAGCACTGTCGAGAAGAACCTTAACGTCTGCCCGGAATGCAAACACCACTTTCGCATTGAAGCAAAAACTCGAATTGCTTATCTGGCCGATGAAGCTTCTTTTCAACAGGTACTTGGCGAAATGACTTCGGACGATCCGCTTAGCTTTAAGTTTAGGGGAACCACTTATAAGCAGCGAATCAAAGACGACGAGAAAAAGTCCAGTGCCAAAGAGGCCATGTTGATCGGCAAAGCTTTTATCAAGGGCAGGGGCGTGGTGATGGCGGTAATGGAGCCGAATTTCCTAATGGGTTCTATGGGTTCCGTGGTCGGCGAGAAGTTCTGCGTGGCGGTTGACATGGCGATTGAAGAGAAGCTGCCCCTGGTCGTAGTGAGCTGCTCGGGTGGAGCAAGAATGCATGAGGGCGTGGTATCGCTGGGTCAAATGGCCAAGACATCCGCGGCCCTGGCGAAACTGGACGAGGCCGGCGGACTTTATATCTGCGTTCTGGCCGACCCGACGACCGGTGGAGTCACGGCGAGCTTTGCGATGTTGGGTGATTGTCTGATCGCTGAGCCTGGGGCACTGATTGCTTTTGCCGGGCCTCGCACTATAGCCGAGACAATTAAAGTCGAGCTGCCGGAAGGATTCCAGACGGCCGAGTTTATGTTAGAGCACGGCTTTGTGGATATGATTGTGCATCGCAAAGACCTGCGCAGCGAAATCGCCCGCCTTATAGACTATTGTCAAAAATAAATATTCTCTCATTCGCTGCTGGCAAGTTAAGAATTTGAAAGCTTTAGCATGGTTGCACTTGGCGTTTTCCTTCATGCCCTGGGAGGTTTTGCTGCGGGCAGTTTCTACATTCCCTTTAAGAAGGTTCGCAACTGGGCCTGGGAAAGCTACTGGCTCGTAGGCGGTCTTTTCTCCTGGATTATCATGCCACTGGTGGTGGCATTACTGACTGTTCCTGAGCTATTTTCGGTACTTAGTGGTGCGCCGCGAAGCAGCATCTTCTGGTGCTATGTCTTTGGCTTGTTATGGGGCATCGGAGGACTGACGTTCGGCTTGTCCATGCGTTATCTGGGAATGTCGCTCGGATATGCAATCGCTCTTGGTTTCTGTGCGGCGTTCGGTACGATTATCCCGCCGATATTTCGCGGTGAGTTTGGCTATTTAATCACCCATGTATCAGGCTTAACTACAC